>CAYGYA010000072.1:0-4701 GCA_964354085.1 uncultured Methanosarcinales archaeon | reverse complement strand
CAAACCATTAATCAAATCTGTGCTTGGGCCTGTAGTATAGTCCGGATAGAACACTTGGCTTCGGACCAGGAGACCCCGGTTCGAATCCGGGCGGGCTCATAGAATCCTTTTACTCAAACTCAACTTCTCCATTCAGATAAACTCCTTTGTCAAGCCTTACTGGACGCCAGTCATCAATGACCAGTTCTGCACCAAGCCATGCTGATAGTTCTTCAGGATTGCCAATAGTAGCGCTCAGAGCAATTAATTGCAGATTCTTTAGAACAGAACGAAGAATAGTGATCAGGACTTCAAGTGTTGGGCCTCTGCCAGGATCATTGAGCAGGTGGATTTCATCAATGATAACAGTCTTAACCTGCTTTAGCCAGGAAGCCTTGTGCCTTATTAAGCTGTCAAACTTCTCACTTGTTGTAATAATAAGGTCATATCTTTCAAGGAATGAATCTGCGCTGTCAATATCACCAGAACTAATAGCAATCTTAATGCTCGGATAATCTTTCTTGAAAGTCTTGAATTTCTCGCTAGCTAAGGCTTTAAGAGGAACAACATAAACAGCTTTTCCTTTGTCATGTAAGATTGCATTAAGAAAAGCAAACTCTGCCACCAAGGTTTTTCCACTTGCTGTTGGAGTGCACACAAGCAGGTTCTTGTCATCAAAAAGACCAGCATCAATGCTCTTAGCCTGAGCAGGCCTGAGCTCTGCAAAACCTCGCTTCTCTACTTCCTTGTAAATTTTCTCAGGAATCTTTGATTTGTAACTTGAAAGCTTCATTTCAAATAAAAATTAGGGTTAGTTAATAAATTTTTGTTTCTTTTAACGAGCTTTTCTTTTCAAAAGAAAAGGTCGCAATTATTTAATAAGAAAAATTAACTCACATCTCCTCAGGAGCTTGTATCCCTAAGAGATCAAGTGCATTCTTTATTACTTGTTTAACGCAGAATATCAGCACTAATCTTGATTCCATCACTTTCTTTTCTGCTTTGAGAACAGGGCATTCGTGGTAGAACTCGTTAAAAGCCTGGGCTAAGTCTAATCCGTAGCGAGCTACAAGGCTGGGCTTGTACTGCTCAGCAGCATTATTAACAATATTCGGGAAATCAGCAAGTAAAGTTATTAGCCTAAACTCTAATTTATTGTCAAAAACAGGCTTTATTTTCTCAGGCTCAAACTTCTTAACATTCCTGAGTATTGAGCATATTCTTGCATGGGCATACTGCACATAAGGCCCTGTCTCTCCTTCAAAACTAATGCTCTCCTTAGGGTCATATGTAAAGTCTTTCATTGGATCATATTTCAGGATAAAGAACTTCAATGCTCCTTTGCCGATTATTTCTTTTCTCTTATCAACTTCCTGCTTTTTCAGCTCAGCATGCCTCTTCTTAATCTCTTGCTCTGCTTCTTTTTCCATTTCAACAAGCAAGTCATCAGCATCAACAACAGTGCCTTCCCTGCTCTTCATTCTTCCTTCTGGCAGAAAAATCATGCCATAGGCGAGATGATAGCAGTTTTTAGCATAAGGAAAGCCAAGCATCTCAAGAAGCTTGAACAATACCTTGAAGTGATAGATTTGCTCGCTACCAACAACATAAACTGATTTGTCCATCTTGAAATCATCAAACTTAAGCTTTGCAAGATAGATGTCAGTGGTGATGTATATTGCAGTCCCGTCCTTCCTGATAAGAACTTTCTTTCCAAGACCATCTTTTTCAAGGTCAGCAATAATTGCTCCTTCCTCGTCCTTAGCGAAAAGGCCTTTTTTCAAGCCTTCAAGAATAATTTCTTTGCCATGATTATAAATCTCAGATTCAAAATAAGTTTTTTTATGATGAACATCAAATTTCTTATAAGTCTCATTAAAGCCATCCAAAGCCCATTTATTCATCTTCTTCCATAATGCAACAATCTCCTTGTCACCAGCCTCCCATTTTCTTAATAATTCCTGGATTTCTTCCTCAAGCTCCGGGTGCTCTTTAACTTTTTGGCTGAACATAACATAGAAATCTCCTACAAAATGATCTGATTTCTTATCGGGCTGCTTGTTCTTGCCCCATTTCTGATAAGCAAGCATTGACTTGCAGATATGCACTCCTCTGTCGTTCACATAATTCACAGGAATGGCCTGATAGCCTGCAAAAGCAAGGATGTTACAGATAGCATTGCCAAGCAACATGTTCCTTACATGGCCTAAATGAAGCGGCTTGTTAGTGTTAGGAGCAGGATATTCAATCATAACTTTTTCTTTCTTTAAAGGCCCGCTGCCATAACAAGCAGCGCAGTTGAGTATGTTCTTGATTACATCTGCTGATAGCTTGCTCTTGTCAACAAAGAAGTTCAGGTAAGCCCCATTAGCCTTGACTTCAGAGATAGGAGCCTTAGGCTTGATTTTCTTGGCAAGCTCCTGGGCAATAATATTTGGAGCCTTCTTCATGGACTTAGCCAGGATAAAGCAAGGAAAAGCAAAATCACCCAGCTCAGGAGAAGGAGGGATTTCTAACAAAGAATCAATCTCACCTTCAAGCAAGCCAGTTTCTTTTGCAAGAAGCCTGGCAATCACTGATTTGAACATAACAAATAAATAAAGAAAAAGAGTTTATAAAGTTGTTGTTAAAAGTCCTTTTTTTCACTTTCTTAAGCACATCATAAACTTCAGGGCAAAGCTTTTCTTTTTCAAGCTCTTCAAACCTGAACCACCTGACTTCATCTGTGTCTTCCAGTGGCCTGGGCTTGCCCTTAACTATTTTTCCCAAGAATTCTATGTAAATTTTGCCTTTGCCATCGCTATGGCTCTCAATATAGCCTAAGACTTCAACTTCTACTCCGAATTCCTCCAAGACCTCTTTTTTAACATTCTTCTCCAAGACATCATAGAGAGGGAGCGGAGACTCACACTTGCCTCCAGGAATAGACCAAAGTCCAGGAAAAACATCCTCTTTCATGCTACGCTTGCCTAAAAGAAACCTCTTTTCTTCATCCATTATTACTAAGCTGGTTATTATTTTGAATTTATACATTTTTTATCACTTAAAGTGGCGCTCTCTATTCTTTGCATTCAAGAAATCCATCATCTTTGGCCAAAGCTTGAAATCATACACTTCCGAAAGCCTTTCTTGAGGAAAAGAAGCAATTGTCTTGTTCTCCCCTTCCAGAACAAATAAGAAATCAATTCCAAAACCATTAGTTCCCTGAAAATCTTCAGCTAACCTGCCTTTTTTCTCTGCTACAAACACCACAGGCTCTTTTCCAGGTTGGCAATAAGCCAATGCTTCTATAAATTTGGCCTGTCTGTCTTTTACTCCATGCAAAATTCTCTTAAAGCCTTCCTTTCTAATAGTCTTTTCAATATCATTCATATAGGCTCCTGGAAAACCATTCAACGCTTCAATATAGAACCCCTGATCTGATTTGATTACTGGTTTTTTGAGCTTCTCAGCCATGAATTTAACTGAGAACTTAACAACTTCAGAAACATCCATGTTTTGAATCTCAGGGCAAAATATTTTTTTTCTTACCAAGATGAATTTTGTATTATCAAAATATTTTTTTGCAGCTAAGTATTTCTTTTCATTGCTAGTTATAAAGATTATTTTGTTGTTTCTCATGCTCACAACCTCCGTCAATTATGTACCTATAAATACTTTTTGAAATATCTTCCGGGTTTAAAGTCGCATCTATTATCTTGGATTTACTTACCACGTATTTGTTCATGAATAAAGCTCTTGCTTTAGTAGTAATTTCTAAGTCCTTGCTATCAAGAGACACTCTTCCACCTCTTCTATCATACCTTTCTTTCATTTCTTTCGCAGAAAGGTCTAAAAAGATGGTGTAATCAGGCTCAGGCAGTTCAGAAACTAAGTTTTCTAACCATTCTTTGCTGAAATCCGTTTTATGAAATTCCATTATTGCCTGCTGTATAAAACGAAAATTGTCTTTGTATCGGTCGAAAATTATAAAATCATTTTTGTCTAGTTCTTCTTTTATGCTATATACTTGGTCAATAAAGTGTGTTGCCCAGATTACACTGTCTTCTATAGGTTTATTTATGTAAAAGGTTCCTTTTCCAAGCTTACTCATTATCTTCCATCCGGGAGTTTCATACGTTGAAACAACAAAGACAGAGTATTTTCTTGCTTTAAGTTTCTCTTCAAGCAGATGTTTCTGAGTTGTTTTTCCACAGCAATTCAATCCTTCAAACGCAATTATTTTTGCCTTTTTCTGAAATTGTTCTTTCCTTTTAAAGTTGAATATCTCGTTATTTTCATGCTCTAAAGCCAGCAAATAATCAAAACTACTTCTCCTATATATTTTTTTTATTGCTTTAGGATCACATAATTTTATTATTTCCATTTAGGCACCTTCATTTTCTTCCGCAAATAAAATCTTCAACTCCGTTTTTATAACAAGAGAGTTTCTCGAAACAATTGTCAAGTAGGCCATAGAAACGCTTTCCCTTCTCAACAAGTTTATTAGAAGTACATTCTGATAGGTTATATTCTGATACTTTTAGTATTCCCCCTTTGTCATACATGACGTTTGGGAGAGATATAACTATTAAACCACCTTTTTTCAATACGCGATAGGCTTCTGTTACGGCTTCCTTTTCATGTATTCCTGTAACACATAATGTTCTCAGAGAAATATAAGCATCAAATGTTGAATCGCTAAAAGCAAGTTCATTAGCAGTTCCTACTATTAATTCCAAA
>CAYGYA010000071.1:0-9857 GCA_964354085.1 uncultured Methanosarcinales archaeon | reverse complement strand
ATCAAAAGGCCCTGCTCTTGTTCTCCTGAGCTCTGCCATGTGAGCTCCAAAACCTAATTGCTTGCCAATATCAGAACATAGTTTTCTGATATACGTTCCTGCCTGACATCCAATCCTGAAAAGCACTTCTCTATCAGCAATCTCAATGATGTCAATATAATATATAGTCCTTTTTCTCTGCTCTCTCTTGACAGCGCTCCTGACAGGAGGGAGCTGGTCAATCACACCAACAAAGCTGTTTATTGTGCTTCTGAGCTTTTTCTCATCAACATCAGCATGCACTTGCATAAGACAGACATATTCCTTGCCAGCAGTAAGCAATGATTGCACAATTCTTGTTCCCTTACCCAAGGCAACTGGCAGAACACCGGTGACTTTTGGATCTAGTGTTCCTGAATGCCCTGATTTATCAATGTGAATAATCTTTTTTACATAAGCGCTCACTTGGTGGCTGCTAGGGCCACTAGGCTTGTCAATATTAACAATGCCATAATCCAAAAGCTGCTCTGTGCTTCTTTCATCAGGGCTGCGGCCATAATTAGGATTAGATGATGCTTCTTTCTTGATAAGCACTTTCTTCTTCTTCATCCAAGGGAACTGGTTAGTCATGATAAACAGAGATTTTGACAGGGCTTAAAAAGGTTATGATTAACAAGATTATGTTATTTATATTTATTATTTTCAAGTAAATATCAAAAATCAAAAGGTTTATAAGCATTTATTAATTTATGTTCTGTATTAACTAATTGATAATTAAAGGGTGAGAAGGAACTGGGTGAGGTTTTATCTTTTATTTTGATTATAGTTGCAAAAACAAGAGGTGCTGCATGAGTAATAAGAAATCTAACATCAGATATGCTCTTTTTTTCATGGTATTTGCTGTGGTGATAGCGGGTGTTATTGCACTTGTTTCTTTTAACACAGATGAAACTTCTCCTCCAGATAACACTTTCACAAATGACCAGACTCCTGATTTTTATTTTAATGCTTCAAGCAGCGTTGATGCAACTTTTAGCTGCACTCTGTTCATTAATGGCGTAGCGAATAAGACTGATGGTGCTGTTGCAAACAACACGTTAACTTCAATAACACCTGATGATCCTCTTGACGAAGGATTATATGCCTGGTATGTTAACTGCACAGATTCTGAGAATAGCAGTGTGGAAGGACCGTTTGACATAACGATTGATACAACAAGACCTGTTATTCTTGACGCAACTAATATTTATTGGCCTCTTGGGTATGGGTTAATCTACGCCCAGGATGAATTTTTTTCAACAGCAAACGGCAATAATCTTATTAATATCAGCATTAATCTTTCAGATGCTTACAGTATTGTTGCTAATGTTACTTTTGATTTCTCAGAATTATGCTCTGGAGTTAGTGTGACAAAGACTTCTACAGGCGCTAATGGCTTTTGGTGGGCTAACTGCACAGTTGACCAGAACGGAGAATTTGACCAAAAAGACATATACATCACTGCCTGTGATGCTGTTCACAATTGCAATGACACCCTTTTCAGGACTGTAATGCTTTATAACTACACTGTTCCTGAAGATACTGAGGCAATGCAGTTTGGGCCAGGCACAACTGACTTGACAGAAGAGCTTGACCTTGAAAATGTGAATTATATTTTAGACATTCTATTGAATGGCAGCCAACTGCCAGGAAACCCATGGCCTGGATTCCAGAAAGCTGCTTTGCTTAACTTCACATCACTGAACTTTACAGCTTCAGATATTCCAACGAGGCTGCCATTATTAGGTGAATCTATTGATATAACTATTTCTCCTCCTGGAGAGTTTGGCGTTAACAGGATTTTTGTGAACACAACTGCTTTTGTTGAATTAAACAGCTCAACAACCATAACTCTTTACAACCTGCCATTCAAATCATTGCCTAACGTGACTGCTGATGCTGACGCAGCAGGAGGAATCACGATCCTTGGCTGGAGCAGTAATGGGACTATTGGCAACCTGACTTTCAGTGTTAATGGTTTCTCAGGCTATAATGTCTCTGACATTATTGACCCAATAGTGAACATCACATATCCTTCTGACGGGCAGGTATTTGGTACAGATTCTGTAACCATTAATGTCACTGCCAATGGAACAGGAACAGAGATTAGCGAGGTGATTATTTATATTGATGGAACACCCAACAGTTGGGGGCCTGATTTTAATTGCTCTGCAGTTGAGCCTGGCTCTGAAGTATTTACCTGTAGCTTGGCAAAATCAGGAGTTTCAGAGGCAACACATACAATAACAGCTATTGCTTATGATTACGGAGGAAATGATCCTGGCAATAATGCTACTGACTCAATAACCATCACTATTGACCTTACGCCTCCAAATGTTACTATTAGCTCTCCGGGCGCAGGCAACTGGACTAATAATAATGAGTCAGATGTGATTTTCATGTTTGATGATTATGGGGTAAGCTTAACAGCCAACTGCACAGTATATGCTGATGGTTCAGCTCATGGCAATAATGCTAGTGTGCGCAATAATACACCAACTACAATTTCTATAAGCCCGGAATTATCAGACGGCGGCCATACTTTGCAGGTTAATTGCACTGATGAGGCAGGCAATAAGGGAAGCAGCAATGCCCAGCAATTAAACATTGATGCTCGTGCCCCGACAGTAAATGCAACTGGCCCTAACGACGGGAATACCACAAACAATGGCAGGCCTGCATTCAGTTTTAATTTGAGTGATAGCCTGAGCCAGAATGCCAGCTGTACCTTATACGTCGGAGCAACAGGGTATAATACCAGCACTGTGAATAATGGCTCTGGTACGCTTGTGCCTAGTATTAATATTACTGATGGCGTTTATAGCTGGAATGTAAGTTGCACAGACTTAGCATCCAATATTGGCGCTAGTGATGCAAGGACCATCACAATTGATACAGGCATCCCGACTGTTAAATTGCTCAACACCAGCTTTACAACATCTAATAATAGGCCAGCAATTACTTTCAATTTCACAGATGATGTTAGTTCTAATGCCAGTTGCGGGCTGTACTTTAGTGATACACTTGTTGAGAGTCAGCCTATTGTGCAGAACAACTCAAATACTATCATCGAAGCTGCAACTAATCAAACCGAAGGTTTGCACTCAGTATATGTGAATTGCACTGATACCTCTGGCTTGACAGGCCCGAGTAATGTGATTAATGTAACAATTGATATGACTGGCCCAGCAATTACCATTAACAGCCCTTCTGACGGCGGTCATGTTTATGACAACACAACAGAAATTAATTTCACTGTCAGTGATGAATTCAGCTCAACTTTCAGCTGCACTGCCTATGTCAATGGCAGCCATTATGGGAGTAATGCTAGTGTGAGCGAGGATGTGGCTACGATAATCATTAACAGCACTGCGCGCGCTGAAGGAACTTATTCTGTTGTCGTGAACTGCACTGATGACTTTAATAATCTTGGGACCAGCGGGCTGCAAGCCTTTGTTATTGACAGGACTGCTCCGAGCATTACAGGCATTGCTTCCTCTGGAACAACAACAGGAACAGCCACCATAACAGCAACTACTGACGAGAATGCCAGCTGCTGGTACAGTGAATCTAACTTCACTGCTGAGAACATAACAGGAGAAACTGCTATGAGCGGAACAGGAACAACGCACACTTTCGCAAAAACCTATACTGCAACTGGAACAATTGGTCCTTATTACATCTCTTGCAGGGACTCTGCTGGTAATAACATGAGCAGTTCAAACTCAACAGGCGCAATATCAGTAACTAAGAAAAAAACTGGCGGAGGAGGCGGTGGCGGCGGAGGAGGCGGAGGAGGAGGTCCTGTCTCTAATCCGAGCAATTCCCAGAATTGGACTCAGGTAACTCCTGGTTCTGCAACTATCATGAAGATTACTAGTGATGACTTTGGTGTTAAGGAGATTATAATATCAGTTAGTAATCCTGTGAAGAACATGACCATAAGGATTGAAAAGCTTCCTGGCAAGCCTGCCAGTGTTACCAAGAATATCACTGGCAAAGTATACAGGTACTTGGAGCTTAAGAAGACTAATCTTAATGACTCTGATATTAGCGGGATTATAAAGATAAAGTTCCAGGTTACTCAGAGCTGGCTATTAACTAATAATTTAGATGCAAAGAACATTGCTCTTAAGAGGTTTGCGAGTGATGCTTGGCAAGACCTTAAAACAACTCTGTTAAGCACTGATAATGTATATGGTTATTATGAGGCAGAGACTCCTGGCATGAGCTTCTTTGCAATAGGTGAGAAGAGTGCTATTCCTACTGCACCTGTGCCTAAGCTTCCAGAGCAACCAGCAGCAGAGCAGCCTAAAAATCAATCTGAAGAGCAGCCTCCTGCGCAAGAACCGCCTGGAGAACAGCCTCCAGCTGCAGAGCCCGGTGTGGATGACAAAGACAAAGCTTCTGAAGAGAAGACTGAGTCAGGCAGTACTGTGAAAACTGTGCTTATTATGGTTGCAATATTTTTAGTCATCGCAGCTATAGTAGCATGGGTTTCCAAAGGAGGAAGAATGCCGAGGATAAGGATGCCTAACATCAGACTGCCTAGATTGTTCCATAAGCACTCCAGGTTCAGGACTCTTGAGGATGAGGAATAGATTTTTTTATTCTTTTTCTTTATTATTTTTATTTTATTCACGCGCTACCGAGCAGCTTTGCTGCGAGTGTAGCACACTTTCCCCGGGCTTCAGAAAATCTTGGATTTTCTGGGGCAGCAAATCAGAGATTTGCTTGCTTTGGTAAAGCCTGTTTTGCAAAGCTTTAAATAGTAATATTTACTTATGATGGCTTAAAGAGGGGTGAGTGTAAGTCACTCCAAGCTTTGTTCTTGGAGATAATAGTGTGATTATTATGAAGAATGTTAATTTAGAAGATTTGACTGAAGAACAGAGGAGATTATTGGATTCTGCTGAGCGGGTAATGAGGAATGCCTATAATCCTTTTTCTGGGTTTTATGTTGGAGCTGCCCTTCTTACCCAGGCAGGTGATATTATTACGGGGTGCAATTTTGAGAATGCGGTTTATGGCAGCACTCTTTGCGCTGAAAGAACTGCAGTTCTCCGGGCTAATGCTATGGGTATGAGGTTGCACAAAGCCATGGCTTTGATTGCTCGCGGAGAAAACTTTGACACAAAAGAGGTCACTGCTCCGTGCGGCCCTTGCAGGCAAGTTCTTTATGAAGCTTCCCAGGTTTCAGGTGTTGATTTGGAAATCATCCTGTCAAGCACTAAAAAGGACAAGATTATCATAACAACAATCAACGAGTTGTTGCCTCTTGCTTTTGGCCCGAGAGACCTTAATATTGATATAACAAAATACCAGAGGTAATGTGGGATGAAGGAGAAGCATAAAAAGCATGTTCATAGAGTATTGCACTATGCCCCGAGGATATTTGCTATTATTGTAGGCTTATTCTTCTTTTTGATGCTCACAGACTTGAGGCCTGACTTTACTTTCTTGCAGTTCCTTGGCAAATTCCTGCCTGGCTTTATTGTTATCCTGGCAATTATATTAACATGGAATAAGCCCAGGAGGGCAAGCCTAATATTTGCGATTCTGGCGCTGGCTTATACTATCATAGGTTGGATTTATATCCAGGATAATGTTATAGGAACCATAACAATCCCTATGATTATTGTGAGCGCTTTGCTTATTGTAAATGCCAAGAGCCACTTGTTTGTTTAGCAATAGAAAAATTTTTATATCTCTAACGAGATTGATGAAGTAATGGAAATAATGAGGTGATTGGTGTGGTTAATGAGGTCATTCTTTCAAGCGATTTGACTGTGGTGCCAGAGAAAATAGCTATCTTCTTCATTATATTAATAATTATCATGATCTGGTCAGGAATATGGAAAGCTATTGCTCTCTGGAAGAGCGCCAGGAACAAGCAGATTGCCTGGTTTATTGTGCTCTGCGTATTCAACACCATTGGCATATTAGAGATTCTTTACATAGCATTCTGGCAAAAGGACAAGAATTCTGCAAAGCCTGCTGTAAAAGAAGCATCTAAACCAGTAAAGAAGACTGCTAAGAAAAAATAGTCAGCCTTGCCGGCGTTGTCAGTAAGCTGACAACTCAAAAACGCAAAATTTTTGTCGTTTGAGGCACAATAAATTATTTTAGTTTTTTCGTTTTATTTTATATTCTTAACTTCAACTAATACCTTATTTGGTCCTCAATCGGCGGACGGCCTTCTAAAGAACTACAATCCTAGTTTGTCATCAATATCCTTGGCTACTTCCATGAGCTTTTCCCAGGCTTCATCAGCATCCTTTTTCAGGTGCTCAACCACTTCTTCCAGGCTATCCATTCTTAGAACGTATTTGTTCTTCTCATTCACCACCATTCCTGACTCCATCAGATGGTTCAGGTGATGGACAACAGTTCCTCTTGATAGTTTTGTCATGGACGCAATCTGGTCGCTTGTTAATTTCCTATTATCCTTAACACTCTGGATTAGGGTGATGAATATCCTGAAGCATGATTTGTCCTTGTCTCTGAGATTGAAAAGGCCTAGGCTTCCTCCTAGCCATTGCAGTTCCTTGTTGATATCAGTCTTTTCAGGCCTAGTGCTCCTTATGATTGTTATACGGGTAAAGCGCATAATAATAGATACTTAGCATATATTAATAAATGTTTTCTTTAGACTACAAATTACATAATCTTTTTAAACAATCACGGGTTTTCTTTTTAGCATGAACAAGCTTGCTTTGTTTGATATTGATTGGACTTTGCTCAAGCCTTCTAAGGCTCATGGTTTGGCTTTCAAAGAAGGGTTTAGGCATGTTTATGGTGTTGATACAAATCATGAAGGAATTATTGTGCATGGCTGGACTGACAGGAAGATAATATTTGAGACCTTGAGGCATGCAGGTCTGGACGAGGAGAGCATTGAGGCAAAGCTCGAGGATGCAATGCAGTTCATGAGCAGGTATTTTGCCGGGATTATAGATGATTACCCTCTTGTTGTGATGCCTGGAGCAGAAGAGCTGATCAAGGAGTTATACAAGAAGAATGTCATGATAGGAGTTCTTACTGGCAATCTTGAATCAATTGCAAGGGAAAAGCTGAAAAAAGTCAATCTGAACAAGTATTTCACTATTGGATGTTTTGGAAATATTAGTCAGAGAAGAGCAGACTTGGCAAGAGAAGGTGTAAAAGAAGCTGAAAGATATCATATTAAGATTCAGGATATTTCTATTATAGGAGACACTCCTCTTGATATTAGTGCTGGAAAAGAAGTAGGAGTTAAGACCATAGGTGTTGCCACTGGTCATTATGCTGAGAAAGATTTGCTAAAAGCAGAGCCTGACCTTGTGGTTAGTAATTTGCAAGAAATTGATTCTATAAAGAGGATAATCTTAAGATAAGGATTATTATGCCGATTAGTACACAATAATAAGCAAAATAATGCCATTTGCCTTTCTCAATGATGTTTATAATGAATTTTAGTGAGAAATAGCCAACTATTAGTGCTGCTAATGAGCCTATAACAAGGGCTAAGGGGTTCTCAAAGCTCAAGTCTTTTGATTCCATGACAAAAGCGCCAATGATTGCAGGGATTGCCATGAGGAATGAGAATTTTATCAGTTTTTCTTTCTTGATTCCAAGGAACATTCCTGTGCTTAC
This sequence comes from uncultured Methanosarcinales archaeon, assembly GCA_964354085.1. Classification (GTDB taxonomy): domain Archaea; phylum Nanobdellota; class Nanobdellia; order Woesearchaeales; family SM23-78; genus SM23-78. The sequence goes on along the minus strand of CAYGYA010000071.1, from coordinate 2,204 downwards.
TGTTGCTCCGCTTCTTGAAATGCTCGGAATAATTGATACTCCCTGAGCAATTCCCATAAGAACTGAGCTCCACCAGTTAAGCTCTTTGCCTTGCTTTTCCTTGGCGAATTTGGTGAGGAATAAGATTATGCCGTTAATGATGAAGAAAACTCCTAGTAAGAGAAGGTTAGTGAATAATCCTTTCAGGAAGTCCTGGAAAATAAGGCCTATGATTGCCGTAGGAATAGATGCTAGAACAATGAAAAGAAATAATTTAGTGTTCTCATCCCATCTGACATTGATCAAGGATTTGAATATTGCGACTATGTCTTTCCAAAACACAATAAATATGACTATAAGAGTTGCTACGTGCAAAAGAACGTCAAAAGCAACACTACTGTCAAGGCTGAATAATTGCTGCAAAAGAACAAGATGGCCGCTGCTTGAGACTGGAAGCCACTCTGTGATTCCCTGCACAACACCTAAAATTAATGCTTGGAAAATGTCCATGAGCGCGCCTCAAGTATTTAAAAGTGTAATTTCAATTTGCTCGACTACTTCTTTTGATTTATTTAATAATTCATTGAGTATGATTTTGTTGACTTCGGTTTTTGTTCCGTATTGGAATTGTTCCCTAAGAGATTTTGCATCTTTTGTTCTCATCTGCTCAGCAGTTCTTATAAAAGCAATTATGCCTTTATCAAGCTGCACCTTGTCTGTTTCAATAAGGTTTTCTACTGCGCTGATAGTGCATTCATGATTAATTGATTCGAGGCCGTGTTTATAAAGTAAGGCTAATAGGCCGTGGTACATTGCATAGTAAGCCTGTGATACTGCCCAGTCGCTGAATCCTCCGCTGATATTATAGTCTGCTGCTCTTAAGTTATGTTTTGCCTTTTGAATATGCTCATCTGCTTTCTTTTTGCTTGGCGGGATTTTTCTTAGCAAATTCTTTCCAAAACACCATTTTATCCTGGCATTACTGCTGAGCATTTTGTATTACCTCCACAAATACTGAGTCTCCTTTAAGAACCACTCCTTTTTCTATAATGTCTTGTATTGCTTCTTGCTTAGCTTTTAGCTCCATAATTAAGTCTTTTTTTGTCATTATTAGCGGAACAACTGGCTTTGCCCTTACTTTTGAGACATCTAATGAGAACTTGTTAGCTTCTTTTGGGTTGCTTGTTATAAATAAGACATCCACGTCATTAAATTCTTTTTCTTTTAGGATTGAGCCAAAGAGCACTATCAGCTCTGCTTTTTCAAAGGTCTTTAGTTCTTCGCTGTAAATCTTAGAATAACCTTTCAAACTTCTTCTTTGCTCTGCCAGAAGGAACTCACATATGTTCCTGGTCTGCGGATTTAAGAAATTTAGCTTGTAGTATGACGCATTTGATAGGTTTGTGGCTGATACCATGCCTTGTTTCTCAAGGTCTTTCAATATTTTGAAGGCACTACCAACGCTTATGTTTAATAGGTTTGCAAGCTGGTTGATGTTATAGCCCGCGGTCTGTATGTGCCTTAGCAGGAACATTATTATTTTGCCTGTATTCTTAGGAATCATGTTCAATAAAAGTGAATAATCATTCAATAATATTGAATGATTTAAATATTTTTCGGTTTTGCCAGAGAAAAACATTGCTAAAGATTCGCAAGCATCAACTCTTCTGGCCATTATTCTCGCCCAAAGCTTTTCACCCGGATAATCTTTATAAACCTTACGCCGACTTGTCCAGTGGAGCACGTAAGAATTCCGGATTTGCCCAGTGCTGTAATAAGAGCATTCATGGAACAAGAATGATTAACGCTTGGAAAATGTCCGTGCGAGCACCATAGCTAAGAATATACCGCCAAGATCAGCAGCAAAATCCAATAAGCTGAAAGATCTACTAGGGATGAATAATTGAATTATCTCAATTATAATGCCGATGACAACAGCAATAATAAGGCTCTTAAGATAAACTCTCTTGGTAGTGTAGTTCTTAAAAGTAAATATTAATAATAATGTTAAGATTAAGAAGCCTATAAAATGAAGAGTCTTGTCAGAGCCAGGAGCTGATTCTGAACTTAGGTTGACTGCGAATGCGCTGATTAAAAGGATGACAAGATAAATAGCTGAAATAATGGTTAATATTAATTTCTTGCTCATAAGAAGAAAAGATTAAGAAAAGAGTTTATAAAGGTTATGAAGAAGAAACTCTGGAAGTCTTAGAAAGTTTTTTAAA
>CAYGYA010000070.1:0-6727 GCA_964354085.1 uncultured Methanosarcinales archaeon | reverse complement strand
AACTTTGTGGGCTGTTTTTGGGGATGATGAGATAGATCAGAATAATCCTGTTCTCATAGGAGCAGATAGCTTGGGCGAAAGGAACAAAAAGGCAGAGGATGTTGGGAAGGAAGCTGCTGACAATCTTCTCAAAGAAATCAATTCTGGTGCTGCTGTTGACAAGCACTTAGCAGACCAGCTTATTCCGTTCATGGCCTTGTCAGGAGGGATTATAAGGACTAGCGAGATAACTAATCATGTCAAATCCAACATTTATGTTGCAGAGAAGTTTCTGGATGTAAAATTTGATGTCAAGGATAACATTGTCAGTTGCGAGAAAAAACCTGCTTAGAATCTAGAACTAATACTTTGGGAAATTAAAATCATTACTCTCCATTTCTGCAAGCTTTATATCATCATATAATTCCCTTACTGCAGTATAGAGCAGGTCTTTTTCAGTTCCCTGAACGTTTACTGTGGTGTAAGCTTCTCTTATTTTCATGTATCGTTTCTTGGCTTCATTCAGGTTCTTGTCCCTTATCAGAGTTTTGCATTCATCAATCAGGTTATAGATCTCTAGGTTTGATGCCTTGGTTATGTCCTGTACTTCTTCTAGCTTGTGCGACACTAGAGACTCTTCTTTCAGCTCAGTCTCCAGGTATTGTGAGAATCCTTTTTCCTTTATCTTCTGCTCAGTCTCCTCAAGCCTTTGCTGGGCCTGGGCCAGGGCCTGCTTGTTAAGCTCAATATTCTTTTCAATCTCGCGAAGCTCTACCTCTTTTTTAGAGTATTTCTTCAAGGTTTCATAAACTTCATTCATTTTCTCATTGAGCTTTTCATAATCCTTTCTCATAACAGGAAGCTTTTTTATCAAGTCATCTGCTTCTTCCTTATCCCTTTTGAGCTTTGCTTTTTCTGCCTCTAGCTCAGCCTTATCTCTTTTCAGCTGCTTTTCCTTAAATTCATACTTGCTGGCTTTTCCTGCAACTGCAATCTTTTCCTGCTCTAGTGACTGCTTTTCTTTTTCAAAAATAGCTCTTTCATGCTCAAACTCTTTTTCAACCTTGGCTTTTTCCTCTGTTCTTATCTTCTCAACAAGGTTCTTTTCCATTTCTTTTATTAGCTCAGAAGTATAAGCAGGTGTTTCTTCTTCTTTTTTTACCTGTGATTTGGTCTCTATAAAGCTAGGAGTTTCAAATGATACTTTGTTCTCAACAGGGCTCTCTGCTGGCTCATCTGCGGGTATATCTTCTGGCTCTTCTACATATTCATTTTCAAGAATGCTTAGCTTTCCACCTACGCGCCTTTCATCAGTAATATCAGGGAGTTCTAGCTCTTCATCAATTATCTCGACTGCCTGTTTCTTTTTTTCTTGCACAAGTGGCTGTGAACTTGAGGCTACTGGTTCTTCTTTATCTATTCTTTGTAGCAACCTTTTTTTTATGTTTGCAATCTCATCCCCTGGAGCAACATCTACTAAGAACTCGCTTTTCTCCTCTATTTTGGGGATTATGAAGACTTCTGGTTCATACTTTATCCCTTTCTTTTCCTCAAATTTTTTCCTCTTGAGCTCCTTTGCAGCCTGCTTAATATCCTCAGGACTCACTTCATGGATGAATTCTTTTTTTTCAGCCTTATCTGATGACTCTTTTGTTTCTTTTTCCAAGTTAAGGTCTTTTGAAAACTCAAACTTAGTTTCAGGAGCCTCTTTTTCCTCTTCAAGGTACTGTGTCCATTCGTCTACATCCTTTTTAGGCTTTGCCTTTGTTGCCTGTTTCATATCTGATTTCTTTTCACCTGATTTAATCTCCATAGGCAGAATCCTAGTAGGCTCTTCAACATTATTTTCCTCAAATATGATTGGCTGCTCAACCTTGGAGCTGGCAATGGCTGCTTCTATGTCGGGAAGATCAAAGTTTTCACTTGCTGATTTCTTTTGGCCAGCAGCCATCTGAGGAGGCTCAGGAATCTCTTCTCCAGAAAAAGAGTCTAAGCCTAATTGTTTCCTTATATCCTCAAGGTTAATATTATCAGGAACTTCGTGAGCTAGTCCTATAGGCGCTGTAGCTCCTGACTTTTGGTTAGAAAGAGTCGTGGCTTGGGCAGGCTGAGTTTCTTGTATTTTTTCCTGCGTTTTCTTGCCAAACAATCCACCTAGGAAGCCTTTTTTCTTCTCTTTAAGAACTGGTTTCTGCTCTCCTGGTGGCGCAGGCGGTAAAATATCCTCTACCAAGTACTCACCCCTCTTTCTGTTTATTTATACCTCTATTTAAAACAGGTTAATCTTGCCTATAGTATAAAAACTTTTCTACTTTTTCTTTAGGCTGCGCGAGCGCTTTTGTTTAAATACATAAAAATTAGTTGTTTTTACCCACAGGTCGTTGCGCGCCGCAAACCCTGCTGTTTAGATACGTTATTTTTAGTATACTTCGAATTATAATTGATAAAATATTTATATCCTGAGCTAAATTCATGTCATTATGGCGATGATGGTTGATGAGGATGATGTTCTGGAGATTTCAGGCTATCTCAGGACCATGGATTCCAGGCTTATGAGCTTGCACAAGGCTTCAGAGGAGATTGCTGGCAATATTGATATTTCATCAGATAAAGTAATGATTAAAAGAAAAGGGTACGAAAAGCTGATTGAGGACATTAAAAAAGATATTGCTGAGATGGAGGAAGATGTGCGTAACTTGCAGAAAGTAATTGTCCAGGTTATAACTGTCCTTAAGTCCAGTGTCAAGGCTGATGAGTTTGAGCGCTTCAAGAAAAGGATTGATCTATGGGCTCCTGAGACTTTTGTGACAAGAAAAGAGGTTTATGAGGAGCTTGAAAGATTATAATAAACTATTAAAGATATGTGACTAAGTGAGCATAGCGAACGCAGGTCACATTTTTCCCTAAAGGCTTGCTTGCAAGGCTTTGATTGCTACTTCTATCTGCTTATCATCAGGTTCTCTTGTGGTCAGGTTCTGCACTAGCAAGCCAGGGCCTATGAGTATCTTAGCAAAGAAGTTGTTGGTGTGCTTGCCGCTGAATTTAATCCATTCATATGAAATTCCGGCAATTATTGGCAGGAATAATATCCTTATAAGCAGCTTAAGCCAGAAGTTGGTGTTGAATGGTATGAATAGGTAGAATATTATGCTGAGGAACAAAACCACCAGTATGAAGGTTGTGCCGCACCTTGCATGGGCTTTTGAGTCCTTTTTCACATTCTCAACAGTGAGCTTCTTGTTTTCTTCATAGCAATGCACTGTCTTATGCTCTGCCCCATGGTACTGGAATAATCTCTTAACATCTTTCATCATTGAAATTGCGACTAGGTAAAGTATGAGGATAGCGAACTTGGCCACTCCGTCAATAATATTGAACAAAAGGTTGCTGCCGCCAACTTTGTTCTTAAAAAAAGTTGCTATTAGCAATGGAAGGAATTTGAAGAGCGCAAGCGCAAACAGGATTGAGATTATCAGAGTAATAACGAGTTCAGGAGTTCCTAACTCTTCTTTTTTATCTTTTTCTTTTGCTTTGCCTCTGGTATTCTTTTCTTGTTTTTTATCTTGGCTATCATCTGCCAGGCTTTGGTTTGCAGAAAAAGTGAGTGCCTTGTATCCAAGTATAAGAGTCTCCCAGAGCATTATCACTCCTCTTATAAGCGGGAGCCCTAGGAATTTGTTCTTCTTGGTTCTTGAAACATATTTTTCTTTCTTGACAATAATCCTGCCATTAGGCATCCTCACAGCAACAGCGTATTTCTCATTAGTTCTCATGAGTACGCCTTCAATAACAGCCTGGCCTCCTATTGCAAGCTCTGGATTTTTTGGCTTTGCTTTTTTTTGGGCTTTTCCTTGAACCATTTTTTGATTACTGACTGCAAGAGTGATTTATAACTCTTTTGTTTTTAGATTTGAGTTATACTTATGATATCTTTCTTAGAACTTCGCCTGCCCATTCCTTGCCATAAAGATGTTCTCCGACCATGAAAAGCCCTACGTGGCAAGAGGGCACAGGCCTTCCTATCCATCTTTCGTCAGAAGAATCCAAAGATCCTAAGAATGACTGGACTAAGTAATCGCTTAGCTCATCCTTCCTGGCAGATATCTTGGTTATTGAATCAATATCAGGGAGGTATTTTTTCCCTTTCTGAATCTTGTCAAACACAGTGTTGTAAGTAGTGATGACAGGAATGTCATGCTTTTTTAGGACCTTATCAAATGTTATGCCAAGAGCAATCGGCTGCTGTGAAAGCCCACCAAACCTTTTGAACTCCTCAATCGCCTCTTTTTTTAATAGATGCTCTCCTACTGTGAGTGAAGGGTCATCAATGTCGCCTCCTATTGTGTAGATTGCACCAGGAAACTTATTGGTTCCCTTGCCTCTCTTAGTCGCTACGACGTAACCATCCAAGGTAAGTATGTATAAGGCTGGCGCTATTGGCCCGTTTGGCAGAGGCAAGCCTGCGTCTGAGAATAGCTTTCTATAGCCAGGGTCTTTTAGTGCTTCAATCTCAGAATAGATAGCCCTTTCAACCATTAGAACTTGGCGTTCTGCATCAAACTCAGCAAGGCGATAAACAGAGCCAGGCACCATTATCATGGCAAAATCATCCTTTCCTTCTCTTCTGCCCCAGAGAGCTTTCCTTCCCTCGACATCCTCAAGCTTTAGCTCTATTCCCTGGTCTTTCATCTGCTCTTTTTTTTTCTCAACTGCAAGATTCCATAGCTTGATTTCTAAATCCAAGGCGCCTTCAGGGTAAGCTGTGACGCCAGAAGTGATCTCGCAGTTCATGAAGTCAGGGTATGCCCTGAACCTGCTATCTACTTTCCAGATTTGTGTTTCAGGCATTGCATTAGACATTTTTTATATTGATTAGCTCACATGGTTTATAAATTTTTCTGTTATATTAACTATGAAGTAGTCAAAATTATGCTTTGTTAATCTTTAATTATCCTTAAATAGAAAAGCTTTAATAGTTGTTGCTTGACAAAAGATATACTGGTGATAACTTGGACTTGAAGAAAGCGACTAGAGTGATAGGCGCAGTGGGGCTTGTGGCAATTCTAAACAGCCCTAACATTGCAGTGAGTGCAGCTTCTCAGAAGGTTTTCCAGCCAATCGTCATTGAGCAGGACATCACAGAGAAGATGACAGATGATGAAAAGCATTATGAATATGTAAGACTGGCTTTTGATAATTGTAACCTGGTATTCAAAGGAAAGTGCACTGATATTATGCCGGCTTATTGCCCAGCTGTAGGTGATGTATGCACAAGCTATGTGTTTAAAACCAGCATTTTCTATAAACATCCAGGAATGGATGGCGCTCGAAAATATCTTTTAGAGGACACGGTATCATTATTCTCTGATGTACGCCCTCCTGATATCTCAATGTCAAGATTTGAAAGGGCTATTATGAATGGTGGCAGCAATGGAGGTATTTATGAGCCATCAGGGGCAGGTATAATGCCTGGAGATGACAAAATAATTCTCGCCATTTCGAATGATGGCCAGTACTTTATCAGGTATTATCTCAATGATACCAAGAAAAACAACAAAATCATGGAGGAGATCATTAAAGAACAGGCAAAAAAGTAAGTTTTATATAAAACAGAATTCTTAGTATGATGTAATGGCAGATGAAATGCAAGAAAAAACTGATAAGCCAAAGAAAATCGATGTGGTCTGCGACAGGAGGCTTGACAAGTATTTTGACATTACAGGACGGGCTCTTGCAAAAGTAAAAGAAAATGAAAAGGATTCTGAGAGAGCCAAGGAGGCTTCTGATTTCCTTGACATGGCTGAAAGGTATTTCTCAGATGCTAAGCATTTCAGGGAGCAGGGCAATTATGTTCTTTCGCTTGCAGCTGTCAATTATGCCCATGCCTGGCTTGATGCTGGCGCTAGGATTGGCTTGTTCAAGGTCAAGGATACTGAGTTGTTTGCTGCTGATTAAACAACAAATTATTTATACTCAGATTATTTTACTTGGATATAGGGGTGAAGTATTTCAACGGAGGTGTTTTTTAGATGGCTGCAAAAAAATTAGATGTTGGTAGTAAAGCCAGTGATGAAGGAAAGACTATTGCAATTATTTCATATATGACCTGGGTAGGATGGATTATTGCGCTGGTAATGAATATGGAGAAGAAGAATGATTTTGCCAAGTTTCACATCAGGCAGACCCTGCTTATAATGCTTGCTAGCTTCCTAGTATGGATTCCTGTAATCGGCTGGATATGGGGATTATTACTGTTAGTAATTTGGATAATCGGGCTCATCTCTGCCATTAACAGTGAGAAAAAGGAAGTGCCTGTTATAGGCCACTTGGCTCAGGAATGGTTCAAGGGGATTTAAATTTTTTAATTTCTTTTTTTAGTTTTAAGCCTCGCCGGCGAATACAAGAAAATAACTTATTGTTCCTCAAGCGGCGGAAGGCCTTTTTTAACTCTTTAGATATGTCCCCGGCTCCATGAATACCTGCTCTGACTTCAAGAACAATCCTTTGTCTTTTTTCATTACATCTTCAGAATGCATGTGAGCAATGCCAACGCTGATTAATTCTCCTTTCAATGTCAGAACTGCTACTCTGTCTCCTAGGCTTATGCTTTCTTCAATTTTTGAGATGCCTGGGATATTAAGATATGCTCCGTGGCAGAGGGTGTCAACTGTGCTGTCAAGCACCCAAACTTTGGGTAAGTGCTGGGCTCCTGCTTCAACAGGCATGACCAGGCGTCTTAGTTCTTTGT
>CAYGYA010000069.1:0-2443 GCA_964354085.1 uncultured Methanosarcinales archaeon | reverse complement strand
GATGATAACGGCGATGTCAAGGATGATTTCAGGCTTAAGCTTCTTGTTCCGACTGTTAAGCTTCTTTTGAGGAAGAAGGCTAAGCAGATTATTATTATGGGGCACATGGATTCTCCTGAGGGCAAGGTTGTTGATAAGCTTAAGATGGACAAGGTCGCTTTAAGGCTGATTAAGTTATTAGGCAGGAGTGTTTACAAGACCAGGGACTGCATTAAGATTAAGATTCCTCCTGATGAAAAAGTTGTTCTTCTTGAGAATTTAAGATTCCATGCTGAGGAAGAGAAGAATGATGATGCTTTTGCCCAGCAACTAGCTTCTTACGCTGATATTTATGTTAATAATGCATTTGCAACCTGTCATCGAGCCCATGCAAGCATGCATGCTATTACTAAGTTCTTGCCTGGCTGTGTTGGCTTGCAGGTGCAGAAAGAAATTGAGAACCTTGACATTAGCAAGATGCAAAAACCAATTGTTGCATTATTAGGCGGGGCAAAGCTCAAGACAAAGATTCCTATAATCCAGAGGATGCTTATTCTGGCTAGTAAGGTGTTGGTTGGCGGAGGGATGATTTTCACTTTCTACTCTGCAAAAAGACTAGAAATAGGCCAGAGCCTGTGTGATAATGATTACCTTGATAATGCGAGAATGATGATTAATAATGACAAGTTAGTCTTGCCAAGAGATATTGTTGTTGCCAAGGCTAGCCTGACAGAAGGGATTAAGACTGTTCCCTATGACAAGATGCCTAAGGATATGATAGGCTTGGATTTAGGTGAGATGACTATTGCTGAGTTCAAGCAAGAGCTTAGTAAGGCAGCTACTATTATCTGGAATGGTCCTTTAGGTTATTATGAGAAAAAGCCTTTTGACGACTCAACTGTTGAGATAGCCAAGTTCATGGGAACACTTAACTGCAACAAGATTGTTGGCGGAGGAGACACTGCTGACCTGATACACAAGGAAGGATTGGACAAGAATTTCAGTTTCATAAGCTCAGGAGGAGGAGCTGCTCTTGAAATACTGTCAGGAAAAGAACTGGTTGCAATAAAAGCTTTGGAAGAGCAGACATTATAATTGTTTCTTAGCTTTCTTAACAATCTCTTTTTCTATAGGAGTGATCTCATTTGGATTAATAGCAGGTGTTCTGTCAGGAATCTGGTCATTAATCATCTTCTTAACCTTGAAAGGGTCTAATATTTTCCTGAAGCTGATCTCATAATCATCTCCTCCTGCTGTGTTAATGCTGAGGGTTCCAGTGTTGACTATCTTGTCCCAGAAAGACTGGTCCAAGGCAGTGTCTGTTATAAAGCCGTACTTTGCGCTATGGAACTTCTCATACAATATGCCTTTGCTGTGCATAACTCTCTCACTGGTGATGCCGTACCTTCTTGACAGGATACTCCACTCAATCTTAATGCCCAGGATTACTGCAAAGCCAAAAGCTACTGTTGCTAGGGTAGTGTTCAATACCTTGAGAGCCCCAAGAGTGGTTACTGCCCTGTTATACAAGAAGAAAATCCCTGCGAAGAAGAAGAGAAAGACCAGGACGTACTGGAAAAGATAACCTATCCTGGCAGGACGCATGAATAAAATCATCTTCTCATCGCTGTCAAGATGCTTTTTCAAGTCAAGGTCGAACATGGAATAAACATTATATTGGTTTTTTATAAATATATTGGTTTTTGTTAGCAGATAGCAAGGAGTTGGGTAAAACTATTTGTTCATGGGAAATCGCTAATTTTAAATAGCAGCAAGGCTGAGGATGCATGTATGAATAATCCTTATAAATTAATTTTTGACGATGTCATCCTTAAACAACTGAAAAAGGCAGGCAGAAATCAGAAAATCAAGGAGATTCTTAAGAAGATGTTTGATAAGATTGAATTAGCAGGACCCTCAATTGGTGAACTATTGGATTCACAGCTTTTCATCTATGAGCTAAAGAGCATCCATCCGCCTGTTCGCTTGTACTTCAAGCATGATAGAAACACTAATGAGATTAAAGTTTTCGAGTTCGAGATGAAAACCAGCAAAAAGAAACAGCAACAAACAATCCAAAGAATCAAATACAAAGCTCAGGGATTAGAATCCTAAATCTTTTCTCGTAAACTTCTTGCCTGCAGAAATGTTGCTCTCAAACTCTAAAAGCCTCTTATAAAGCTTAGAATTCCTTAAAACACTCAATTCTTGCTGCATCTGCTCAAACTCAGCCCTGGGTATAGTAACTGTATTCATAATAACTTCTAAATGAACACCCCTTTATAAATATTTTTCCTTTTTCACTGTTGCTACATTCCTAAGAACTTAAGCGCGCCATACACGAAGAATGCAGGCCAGACAATAGCTTTCAACACTCCCAAAACTCCCATCCAGAAGCCGGTTGCTGTTGATATATAATAAATCACTGCGCCAATAAAGCCAAGGCCGTAGACAGCATTGCTGG
>CAYGYA010000068.1:0-10182 GCA_964354085.1 uncultured Methanosarcinales archaeon | reverse complement strand
GTTCTCTAGTTATGAAGACAACCAACTCGTGTCATTGTAATACTAAGATTGTTCTGCTGGTTTATAAACTTTTTGCAAATTGAATTTGTAACTACTACTTCATAGCTACAAAAACGAAAGATTTATAAATTATAAAACCTGCTGTTATTCTATGAATGAAGATACGTATGAGGGACAAGACTTAGAAGAACTTCTAAAAGAATTGCCTCCTCACAAAAAAGCCATTGTAATGAGCCTGATAGAAATCGACCCATTAACGAAATTAGGTAACGTAAGAAGGTTTAACAGAGCCAAATCCTCTTTAGCATCAAGAGTTAATAGAGGAGAAAATTTGGCAGTAATTGCGCTTTCAGCAGATATAGATTATTTTAAGAAAATAAATGACACATACGGTCACGCATCTGGAAATAGAGTTTTAAGCTCAATCGGTGATTTTTTCAGGAGTGAATTAAGAAATCATGAAAACTTATACAGAACGGGAGGCGAAGAATTCACAGGATTATTTTATAACATTGATCTAGTGCAAGGTTTTTGGGCAGCTGAGCGTTTAAGAAGGAACCTCATAGAGAAATGCAAATTTTACAAAGCTGAAGATGAAGAGCTTTATTCAATAAAAAATGGCAAATACACTGATAAACAAGATATTGAGCATCAATGTGTTGAACCAGATCGCGTTCTTGGAATAACTATGAGTTTTGGAATAGCAAGATACTCTAATCCTGATAATAATCTGAATGATTTTCTTACTCAATCAGATGCCGCCTTATATGATGCAAAAGAACATGGCAGAAACAGAGTGAGAGTGTGGACAAAAAGACTAGTTCAATCAACCAGTTCAAAATAAAGCCTTCTGTTGCTCTTACCCTTATTCTCTAGCTTGACGAGCTTCACTCCTTTTATCTCACTGATGTTTGCCAGGTGAGTTCCTCCGCAGGCTTCAAGAGTCACACCTTCAATCTCGACAATTCTGACCATTTTTATCTCATCTGAGAATCCTTTAGCAAGATTAGTAAGCCTCTCATACTTCTGTAGAGCTTCTTCCCTGGGTATTAGAAAAAGATTAACTTTTGCACCTTTCTGTATTAGTTCATTAGCCTTGGCTATGTATCCTTCGAACTTTTCCCTGTCAAAATTCTCAAGGTCAAAGTCAATCCTGCTTTTGTCCAAGCCCAACTGATTTCCTGTAATAAGGGCGCCTGCATCTTTTTCAATGACAATAGATATCACGTGGGCTGCTGTGTGCATTCTCATATGCCTGTACCTTCTGTCCCAGTCAATAATTCCCTTGACTTTGTCGCCAGGTTTTAAACCAGCAGGTGAGAACTCATGGCTAATTATATCGCCGAACTTGGCAACAAAGACAACTGAGAACTCAGCATTATCACTCAATCTGATAAGCTTGCCAGTGTCATAAGGCTGACCTCCTGCATTTGGGTAGAAAGCAGTCTTGTCAAGCACAACATACTTGTCATCCTTGATACTCTCCACAGTAGCCTCGAACTCTTTCAAGTAACAATCAAGCAAATAAAGTGCATCAACCATTATTAAACCACCCCGTTAGTCAAAGAAAACGAAACAACTGCCCTTTTTTATATTTTTCCCAATCTCTACCATTTGAGGGCTGTCCTTCCTGACTTTTTTAATTCTTCATGCTCCTGTATTAGAATCCTTATTCCAGGATTATTCTTTAGCGAATCTGCAAGCTCAACTACTGCACGTACGTAATTATCTGAATCATTGTAAAGTAAAAGCACCTGCCAATTGGCTGAGCCTTTAGCAGGACTATGATAATTCTGTTTTTCATCCCAACCTTTTTTATGTACATAATTACCTACTGCATAAAACCAGTTTTCAAAAAGAAACAGGTCATCATATGGTTTATTATTCATGCCTACAAAATACACAGGAATGTTTTCAAGAAGAAATTGTCCTGGGAAAGAGCAGACTGCATAGGATGATAATACCTTCATTATGTCGATTTTTTTTGTTTTTTCAATATCAAAAAGAGCTCTAAGCTGTGCATATCCGAATTCCTTTTTTGGAGTAATGTAAAGTGATACTGCTGCATTAAAAGCCATGAGTTTCCCTGGATTCAAGCCAAAATCTGACTCAACACCCATAATTGCAAGAATTGTAGGCGCCTCTACCCTATGAATATCTTCAGACCTGAAAAGATGTGTAGCATAATTCTTGAAAAAACTAGGCGCATCATTGATTTTTTTATCTAAACCTACTTGTCGCCTGTACTCAGGATATGGAGTTTTTTCAGGATTATCTTTAAAATAACGATAGATTTTAGGATGAATACGAAACCTTTCATCATCGTAGCCCGCCATTACTTTTTTCCTGTCGAACCCGTCTTGTTCAAGTCTTTTTGCCAACTCATCAAGTGAGTCGATTGTCCTCTCTGGTTGTCCTGAGAGATAGTTAAGGTTCTTTGGCGGCACGAAAGGATCTCTTTTAGCTGCAAAAACCTTTTTCTCTTGCACTACCTGGTGACTTTCTTTAGCCTGTTGTGCGCCTAATGCGCTGGCTGTTGCCAGAAGAAAAGCCCCTCCGACAACTAATCTCTTCAGTATCTGTTTGCTCATAGACGAAGGATAATCTATTAATAATTAAAAACTTTTTTATTAAGAAATCCTATTCTAAGCCTCGATCACATAATCAAAGTAATCATCCCACGGGTTCTCGATTTTCATCATCCCTTCAAGCGTGAGATGCTCAAAATACTTCCTAAAAGGCCTCATTGAGTTCCCATGGGCAGAAATAGCAACGTTGACCTTGTTTTTCTTCATAAAAGGAATAAGTTCCTTGATAAAGCTCTTTACTCTTTTCTCTACCATCTTGACACTCTCGCCTCCTGGGGGAGGATAATCATAAGCTCTGTGCCACTTGTCAAATCTTTCCTTGCCATAGTTGGCAATGATAGTCTTGTGATGAAGCCCTTGGAACTTTCCATAGCTTCTTTCAATCATCTTGTCATTTGTGATTATTGTCTTGCACTCAGGATGATACTTCAGAACATATTTCAAAGTGTCCTTTGACCTTGACAGTCTTGTCTGAAAAGCAACATCAATCTTTTTGCTCTTAAGCTTCTCAGCAATCTTCTTAGCATCCTCTGCCCCTCTAGGGGTCAGCTTAGAATCTTTCCACCCAGTAAACCTTTTGTCCCTGTTAAAATAAGTCTGGCCGTGCCTGAACAAGTAGATGTGAAGCTTCATAACACTAGAACAAGGATTAAGGATATAAAAAGTTAACTGAAAATAATTTATTTCAGCACCCACCCAGTCTTCATATACCACATGTACAGGTCAAGTTCTGCGCAACTCATCCCTAAATTGCTTGCGAGCTGCCTGAATTTATTTTCTATCTCTAAATATTTCTTTTTTGTCAGGCTTTTTGGCTTCTCACTAATAATTCCATCCTCTGTCATGAGGTTTAGTATGTGCCTGTCAAGAATAGAGAGGTCAAAGTAGCCTATGTTTCGCAGGAAATGGCTCGCTTCCTTGTAGCCCAAGCCTTTAATGTTCTTGACTAGCCATTCTCTTGCAGCTAGTTGCCCTGTTTTTTCCTTATCAGCAATCTTTTTTATCAAATCCTTTACATTCATGTGCTTTCTGGCTTCGACAATAAATCTTGCTTTGTTATTGTGGAACCTGTGCTTGTTTCTTTTTATTGCGCCTCTTATATCATCAAGGCACAAAGTGCAGAATCCTGAGGAGGTTAATTCTTTTTGTATGGCAATGGCAGTCTTGGCTTTTGAATTAGCAGTCAGGATGCAAAAACACATCTCGCCAAACCATTCCTCATTATTTTTCTTATTGAAACCAGTGAATATTTTTAGTTTCTTCTCTACTGTTGATTTTATCTCGCTCTTCCTTAATTTTTTGACAGAATCAGCTAGTTTATTCATCTTGCTCACTCAGTAGCCTACAAAGTTGTCTATGAGAATATTCTCACTATCAACTCCTAGTTTTCTTAGGGTATCAGCAACAGCTTTTACCATTCCAGGAGGACCTGCTGTCATGTAAATGTTTTTGTTAGTCTCTGGAAAATATTCTTTTAATAGCTTAGCATCAATCATCCTGCTCTCTCCTTGCCAATTAGCATCCTCAACCATGGTAAAGATTATTTTGATGTTCTTGTTCTTCCTTGCAATCTCTTCTAACTCTTTAAAGAAAGCTGTTGATTCCTTGTTCCTGTTGGAGTAAAGCAGGGTTATTTTGTAATTAAGCTTTTCCTCATTAACATACCTGAGCATGCTTATAAAAGGAGTAATTCCAATACCGCCTGCAATGAACACGAGCGGGATTTTTTTGTCCTTTGGCAGGGTGAATGTGCCTGCTATGTTGTCAATCATCACTTCTTTTCCTGTTGGCAGGGCATTTAATGATATTTTGAAAGCACTATCACTAAGCCTTGTGGCAATGATAATAACATCTTTCTCATTGGGTGAGTTAATTATCGAGAACATCCTTTTGTTGCCTTTCTCATCAGTGTAAGGAGGTTTTATCAGCTCGAGCATAAAGAACTGTCCTGGCTTAAACTCAACTCCTTGTTCTAATAATTCGAACTCTACCATTAAGGTCCCTTTTGCTATCTCTTTTTTTTCAGTTAGTATTGCTTTCATTAAAATCCGCACCCTGATATTTTATTCTTCTCAAGATACCTTTGATGATATTCTTCTGCTTTATTGAACGTCTTTGCAGGAATAACTTGTGTCACAATAGTGTCTTTATATTTTTTCTGCTCCTTTTCCTTGGATTCAAGCGCTATTTTATTCTGTTTTTCATCATAATAGAAAATCACGCTTCTGTATTGATCTCCTATGTCAGGGCCTTGCCTGTTTAATTGGGTCGGGTTATGTGTCTTCCAGAAAACTTCAAGCAATTCATTGTAAGAAACCTTTTCAGGGTCATATTCTACCAAGCAGACTTCTGCATGGCCAGTTTTGTGGCTGCAAACATCTTTATAAGAAGGGTTCTTCACATTGCCGCCCATATAGCCAACAGTTGTGTTAGCAACTCCTTTGACTTTTCTGAATGATTCTTCAACATGCCAGAAGCATCCTGCTCCAAAAGCTGCTTTTCCTATTCTCATTTTTTATTCTTCTCCTTGAAATGCAATGCTGCAGAGTTAATGCAGTAACGCTTGCCACTGGGATTTGGGCCGTCATTAAATACATGGCCAAGATGCCCTTTACATTTAGTGCATAACACTTCTGTTCTGGGTATCAGCAGTTTAAAATCGGGTTTTGCAGCAACATTATCTCTGCCTACTGGCTCACAAAAACTAGGCCATCCTGTTCCTGAGTCAAACTTGGCTTCTGATGAAAAAAGCTCATTGCCGCAGCCAGCACACACATACATTCCTTTTTTCTTGTTATGGAGGAGCTTGCCGCTAAATGCAGGCTCTGTTCCTTTCTCCCGCAAAATACGAAATTCATCTGGTGAAAGTTTTTCCCTCCATTCATCATCGTTTTTTTGCATTTTTCTTATTATCCTTACAGATTATTTTTCGGATATCTAGCCTGTTATATCTCCATTATTATCATAGCCGTTGCTTTCCCAGTAACCTTTGTAATTAGGATCTCCCGAAATTTCTATCTTGGTCACCCATTTAACCCATTTGTAACCCCATTTGTCCTCAGCAACGACTTGGAATGGAAAGCCTCTCTCTGGCGGGAGGGTCACATTATTCATCTTATAAGCTAAGAGTATGTTGTTATTTATCACATAATCTAATGGCAGGGAGCTTGTATAGCCGTCATAGGCATGAAAAATAACAGTAAGCGCTCCTTGTTTTACACCTGCTTCATTAAGCAAATCTTTTAGCAGCACTCCCTGCCACAGTACCTTTGCATCCCATCCTTCAACGCAGTAAAGAGTTATGGCCCTGGAGTATGCCTGATGAGAAAGCACTTCATCATAAGTGTATTTTTTTGGATTGTCAATAAGCCCCGTAATCTCTAAATTATAATCATTGATATCAATGTATTGAGGGCCTTCTATTGAATTCTCCCTGAAATCATTTACAGAATCCAGTTTTTCTCCCTTATACTCTCTAACCTCAATTCCCTTAAGCTCTTTTACATGGGAGTAGTCCAGGCAACCAGCTATCAGGACCATTGCAATTACTAAAAATATTATTAAAAGCCTTTTCATTGTTTCTCTTATTATTATTAAAAAATTCTAAAAATAAGCCAACACTCCAAGTGCTCCATGAATAATTGCAAGAACAATCGATATCCTGGCCATTATTGGGTGCCATTTGAAGGGAATCTTATTAATCCCTTTTTTGTTCGTAATAGCTATGGACGCTGTGAAAAGAAAAGATAACAACACTATTATTCCTGCATACATTATCAGCGGCTTTCCTAGTATCTGAAAGTATGTTATTTGGTTAAGCACCATGTTTTTTCCCTCCGATTTATTGCTGTAAATCACCCATGTAAGTATTTGCAAGATAGCCTCTGGCTTTTTCAGAGTGAGGTGTTCCAGAGCCCATTGGTCTGGTCTCGAACAAGGTTGTTGCATCCTTACCGCAGCCCTCAAGTATAGCTGCTCCACCAGGATGAACCGGTATGTTCTTTGTCACGTTATAGACTTTCCCGCTAATCAACAGCCAGCAATCCTCTTTTGAGTTATGTTTTGCTATTTCTTCCATTGAGAATTTCTGAACAATTGGCTGCTCTTGGCCTTGTGCCTGTGGCAGGGGAGTCTGCTCTTGATTTTGCTGCTGTTGTGGTTGGTCAGTATTTGTTTGCTGCTTATTGCATCCTGTTAAGAATAAAAATAATATTAGCAATAATAAAACCCCTAATAAAACTTTTCTTCTGCTCATTTTTAAGCCTTCCACAAGCCGTGTAAGTTGCAATATTCTCTTGCTGTAATCTTGGCTGCTTTCACACAGAACTCTGCCTCTGGCTTCATTCCTGGCTTCAGGAACTCCTTGTAAGACTTGCCATCTGCAATGAGCTCAATCCACTGGATATAGTGGCTTGACTCCATTGGGTGAGGCACGCTGCCAACTTTCACCTTGAATCCGCTACTAGTTTTCTCTATTACAGGGACATGCTTTTCCAAAGATGCATCTACTGTATTCTCTTTCATCAGCTGCATTGGCTCACCGCAACAGACAAGTGTGCCTCCGCTTGCAAAATTAACCTGCACAATATTCCCGCATATATTGCACTTATAAACTTGATTTAGTTCTACCATTTTAATCAGCCTCCTTAATTAAATAAAAAATAATTTAAAAAATTTTTAGTTATTCTCACTTCTTCTTTTTCTTTGCATCTGTTCCGCAGCATCCACAACCCATATTAATCACCTCCAATGTCATTATCTTATAGCTCGTATTTAGTATTCCTCGCACTTTACCTGGTAAAATGCTGTTGGGTGGTCACAAGCCGGGCACTTAACTGGCGGCTCCTTGCCAAAATGTACATATCCGCATTCCCTGCAAACCCACCACGTCTCTTTCTTTTTCTTGAAAACAGTACCTGCTTCTAATTCCTTTAGCAATTTCTTGTACCTTTCTTCGTGGTGCTCCTCTGCCTTTGCAATTGCCAATAATCTTTTGGAAAGCTCTGGAAATCCTTCTTTCTCCGCCATCTTTGCAAACTCAGGGTACATGCTTGAGTGCTCGTGATGCTCTCCTGCAATAGCTGCTTTCAGGTTTTCAATGGTTGTGCCATAGGTTGTTGGCGCTTCTGCTTCCACCATTATCGGGTCAAGTTTTTCCTTGCTGTTCTTCTTTAAGTTGTTTATCTGCTCAAACAGCCTCTTGGCATGTATTCTCTCGTTCTCAGCAGTTACTGTAAATATCTCAGCTATCTGCTCATAGCCTTCTTTCATTGCAACCTTTGCATAAAAACTATACCTGTTCCTTGCCTGGCTTTCTCCGATAAAAGCCTTGGTCAAATTCTGTATTGTTTGGTTCATTTTTTTTACACCTCACTTACATTTTTTACAAATCCCGTATATGAGAATATTAATGCTCTTGGGCTCAAAATTACTTGACTTGACCTTTTTCATAGTGTCTTGATTAATTCTGGGTTCAAACAAGTCGTGTATTTTTCCGCACTTCTTGCATATGCAGTGCTGGTGAAAGCTCATGTCACCATCAAAGTGGCTGGTGCATTTGACGTCGAACCTGTTTATTTCCCCTTGTTCTGCCAGATGGTTAAGATTTCTATACACCGTGGCGAGAGTTATGCTGGGCAGATCCTTAACAACTTCATTGTAAACCATCTCTGCAGTAGGATGAGTCTTTACTTTTTTCAGGTATTCAATAATCCTAAGACGCTGGTTAGTCATTCTACTTTTCATCTTACCCACCTAAGTGATAATAATTATCAATTGGAAATGGTTATTGATTTATAAAGTTTATGATTTTTTCTTAGAACAAGCAAAACAGGCTAATAGAAAGGAGCAGGCCGGGGGTAGACCATGCCTGCCCTTTTCATTTTTATATTAACACTCACCACCTCTCACTAATTTATAGATTACTTGCTTTTGAATCATGAATCCTGAATATCTTGAGTAATTGCATTCAGGTCTAGCGTCTCAAAGTATTTATCACTAATATTTTCCGAATACTCATAAACGGCCTTCATACGAACGCCTCTTCTATTCTTTCAAGCTCTGTCATTGAAGGAATGCTATGATGCATTTCCCAGAATGCTGTCCTTATTTCCTTGAGCAAAAGCTCCTGATGAATTTGTTCTTGGCTTTTCATGTTCTCGACCTCCAAATTTTTTCATAGAAATTTTACAGTAAGGCATTTATTAATAGGTTATTAAGGAATAATAAAGAGGTGTCCTTCGCAAGATTTAAAAAGGAATTTATAAATCAATTATTTGAATGGCTCATTTGTATCTTATGCCTGGCTGGTTTTTAGGGTATGAGATTGTTCTGCATCTCCTCTTTGCTATAGTCACTCTTATTGTCAGTATATTTGCTTTCAGGGTTTACAGGCTTTCTGCGCAGAGGCAGCCTAGGTTTTTTGCAACAGCATTTCTTTTTATCTCAATGGCTTATCTAGTGAATGCCATCATGCATTTTTTTATTATTTCCAAGCTGAATGAGAATGTATGTTCTGCTTTTAAACTGGCATCTGTGGCTGTGCTTGAATTGATAGGCGCCTATTTTTATATCGTCCTCTTTAGCATAGGTCTTGTTACCTTAACCTACATGACTTTAAGAGTGAGAAGCGTAAAGGTTTATTCCCTGTTGCTAATAACTATTCTGATTTCATTCTTATTCACGACAGAGCTGCTTCACCTGTACCATTTGTTATCATCACTCTTGTTGGTTTACATCATAATCCATTACCTTATTAATTTTCTAAGCAAAAAAAAGATTAATGCCTTGCTTATGTTTGCTGCCTTTGCTCTCTTATTGTTAGGTAATTTTCATTTTATATTCTCAATAACTGGGGGGGAGGAATATTATGTTATTGCGCATTTTTTTGACTTAATAGCCTATCTTCTCATCTTACTGAATTTAATATTGGTGCAGAGACATGAACAAAAAGCGAGATCGACTTCAAATCGTGCATGATATTCTAAAAGCTGTTCAAGATAAAAACGGCAGGATTAAGCCTACCCATATACTTTACAAGTCAAACCTTTCTCATCAAATGCTTGATGAATACCTGGATGAGCTTATTTCAAAGGGGTTTATAATCGAGAACGGCACCAAGACAGGAAAAACCTATTCAATAACCCAGAAAGGCTTTGAGTACCTACAAAAATACAGGACAATAGTTGATTTCATAGAATCATTTGGCTTGAGCGAGCCAGAAGAAAGGAGAATTTAGGACAATTTAAAAAACTTTAAAAACAAGTAGTGTTTAACTAGCTGTGGAGGGTGGGAGAGCAAGAACTGTTTTCAAAGTTCTAAATCCAATCTGTAATCACCGTTGCAAGCTTGGTTTGGTGCAAGAAAACTCGAACTCTCCCCACTCCCATTTAAATTATAGAGTCAAAAGTCAATTAAAAGGGGTGTAATTAATGACCATATGTAAGATATGCAATGTTGACTTCACGGGAGATACCAACGCAATAGTCATGTGCAGGCATAAGCAAGGAAGCGTTCACCTTGGATGCTGCTCAGACCTATGCAGCTGGGACAAGAAGCCATGCAACAATGCCGTAGGAGTATTTGAGAAGATTTA
>CAYGYA010000067.1:0-17248 GCA_964354085.1 uncultured Methanosarcinales archaeon | reverse complement strand
TTAGAATTATTGTTTGAAAAGCCCCTCTCAACCAAAATTTCTTTTGATGCAGCACATCAGATTAGTGCGAGAATGAGAATCCCTCTTCATCCCCAGCACATTTTTTATTGGAATAGCATAACCCCTTTTCAGCTAAGGGATTTGATGGCTTGGCTTGTTGAAAAAGCAGAGCTTATTAAGGAAGAAAATCTTATGAAAATAGTAGTTCCTGCAGGTGAAGAAAAAAGACACTTAGAACTAATAGGCTTGCCTCATGCTTTTATTAACAACGAGTTTGTGGTTATAGAAAAAGAGGTTGCCAAAGCTCTGCTTGGCAATTTAGGAGTAAAAGAAAAAAGTGATTTAAAGAAAAAACAAACCTTTTTAGAAGAGCAAATAATCACAAAAAAAGAAAAAGACCACCCGACTTTAGACCTTATCAACTTATTATTAAATGGTCAGACCGAGATAAGAGATAAATGCGGTACTTTTATTGGCGCAAGAATGGGCAGGCCAGAAAAGGCCAAGATGAGAAAACTAACAGGAAGCCCTCACGTCTTGTTTCCCGTGGGAAAAGAAGGGGGTAAATTCAGGTCGTTCCAAGCCGCGCTCGACAAAGGAGCAATTAATGCTCAATTTGCTCCGTTCTATTGCAAAAGATGCAAAAGAGAAACTGTTTTTAGCATTTGTGAAGTTTGCGACAAGCTCACAGAAAAAATGAGCTTCTGCAGAGAATGTGGCTTGGTAAAGGACTGCCCCCACGAAAGGGTTCCTTATAAAAACCTGGCTTTTAATGTTAAGGAGGGGTTTTCATTTATTCTTAAGAAACTAGGAACCGGCGTTTTCCCCGACCTGATCAAAGGAGTTCGAGGGACGAGCAACAGAGAGCACATACCAGAACATTTATCAAAAGGCATTTTAAGAGCAAAACACAAGCTATATGTTAACAAAGATGGTACAATAAGATATGATTGCTCAGAGATCCCTCTAACTCATTTCAAGCCAAAGGAGACGGGGGTGGGCTTTGAAAAATTGAAGGAATTGGGTTATACCCACGACATCAGAGGAGCTGAATTAGTAGCGAATGATCAGACGTTAGAATTAAGACCCCAAGACATTCTCTTGCCCTGCGATCCCATTTCCCCTGAAGAGCCAGCAGACGAAGTGCTTTTTAGAACTGCCTGTTTTGTAGATGAGTTATTAGAAAAACTTTATGATTCAAAACCCTATTATAAACTTAAAACAAAAGAGGAGTTGGTGGGGCATCTCGTAATAGGGCTCGCGCCTCACACTTCTGCTGGAATCCTTTGTAGAATTATAGGATTCTCAAAGTCGCAAGGCTTTGTAGCACATCCCTATGTACATGCGGCAATGCGAAGAGACTGCGACGGTGATGAGGGATGCTTGCTTTTATTGATGGACGCATTTCTTAATTTTTCGAAAAAATACTTGCCAGAAAGCAGGGGAAGCACAATGGACGCTCCGCTCGTTTTGACCTATCTTCTTAATCCTATGGAAGTTGACGACATGGTTTTTAACTTGGATGTTGCCTGGAGATATCCGCTTGAATTCTATGAAGCATGCAAACAATACAAGATGCCTGGCGAAGTTAAAATTAGACAAGTAAAACAACTTTTAGGCAAGCCAGAACAATATGAGGGTATGGGCTTCACGCATGACACGGCAGACATTAATGAAGGTGTTCTTCTCTCAGCGTATAAGATGCTTCCAAGCATGGAAGAAAAATTAAAAGGGCAAATGGAGCTGGCAGAGAAAATAAGGGCGGTTAATGCCTCTGATGTAGCAAGGCTGGTCATAGACAAACATTTCATGAAGGATACAAAAGGGAACCTCAGGAAATTCTCGCAGCAAGAATTCCGGTGCGTTGATTGCAATGAGAAGTTCAGAAGACCGCCTCTTAGTGGCAAGTGCTCAGAATGTGGGGGGAAAATAATCTTTACGGTTTCTGAAGGGTTTATCGTAAAGTATCTGGAACTAAGCATAAAGCTAGCAGAAAAATACAAGACCTCCGCATATATGCGCCAAAGCCTTGAGCTGCTAAAGCAGAGAGTAGAAAGCGTTTTTGGCAAAGAAAAAGATAGACAAGAAATGCTTGGGGCCTGGCTGTCTGCGTAAAAATACGATACTTTAGAATGCGCAAAGCGCTTTAACCCTTTGAATATACAGAATATCGTGCGCCGCAAGCTTGGCATTTAATGAAATACACGTTTTCTTCTTTTGTCATCTTGCTATCTGGCTTTCCGCACTCCCTACATATGACAAAGACTTCTGCGTATTGCTGAATCTTTTCATTAATTCTGCCTGCGGGAATTTTTGTTCCAAGTATGACAAATTGTTTTTTAATCTCGCCGGGCGCAGCCAGCTCTTTTAAAACATACTTCAACATGTGTTCTGGCTTTCTGCCAAAATGCTGCGCTATTTGGAGAAAATTGCTAAGAATGGTTTTATTACCTTGAATATGTCCTCTTACTTTTGGAACTTCAAACCTCTCTCTGGCTTGGCTCGTTTCTGGCAAGGCTTTTTTTCCTCGTTCTAACAGGGCTTCATAGTCTTCCATATCCCTCCCGAGAAACGCATGTCATTATATAAACCCTTTGTTTTCTAATTCGCTACTTCTTTACGCGATTATTGTTTTTTTTTGCTTACAAAAAAAGCACCCCTCGTTGTCAACAAAAACATTTGTTTTTGTGATGTCAGAAACTTCGTTTCTGAGCATTTACAGCGAGGATTGGTTTCCTTTTTTTGGATCAACAAAAGCTTTGCTTTTGAGCGCCAAAACAAAGTTTTGAGCGCAACAACCTCGCTTAATGCTTTTTTGTACCAACATACCTTGCCCTTTAGGGCGAGGTTGTTGATTTTTGCAAAAGGTTTATAAATAATAAATTCAGTGATAAGCATAGCATGGTCCTTGAGTCACTAATCACTCCTTTCAAAGCAGAGCAAAAGCCAGGAAAACTCTTTCTTCTTGGAGTGATTTTTTGTAGCGTGGGCATTTTTCTCAGCCTGTGGATTTTCAAATCCCAAGCCAGCTTAGTGATGGTATTCTTGACATCAATGGCTGCCCTGCCCCTGGTTTTCAACACCGTGATTATGGAAGAAGAAAAAGATTTAGCAGGCATGGAAGAAAAATGGTTGTTAAAAGAGCACGGTAAAGCACTAAAAGCATTTGTGTACTTATTCCTCGGGTCAACTGTCGCATTTGCTTTTTGGTATGTATTCTTATCATCCAATACAATAAATATCCTATTTCAGACACAAACCGCCACAATAAATGCAATCAATGGCAGAATCACTGCGAACATGAGTTTTAATGCTAACATGAGCTTTTTTTCAAAGATTTTTCTTAATAACATAAAAGTGCTCATCTTCTGCATCCTCTTCTCTTTTGTGTACGGAGCAGGAGCAATATTTATTCTCATATGGAACGCGTCAGTCATAGGCGCAGCAATAGGTAATTTTATGCGAAGCGAATTGGCAAAAGCGGCCCAATTAATCGGGTTTGACAGGATAGCTCATTATCTCCAGGTGGTAGGGATTGGCTTGCTTAAGTACTCTATTCACGGCATACCGGAAATCCTGGCCTATTTCATAGGCGGTCTGGCAGGGGGGATAATTGGAATAGCCATTATAAAACACGATTTCGGGACTACAAAATTTGAGCATATTCTTTTAGACTCAGCAGATCTCCTTTTACTTGGCTTTGGTGTGTTGTTTATTGCATCTCTTCTGGAGGTATTTGTAACCCCTGCTATTTTTGGTTAAGGAAATGATAAAAATATAGAAAAAATATGCTATCTTAATTTACTCGAGCGCTTTTAGCTTGCCCGGCCTAAGCTCAAAGATTTCCCCTTCTTCAATGAGTTTTCTTATCAGTGCGTCTCCATTAGGGGCTCCGCTCCTCTTTATTACTTCTTCAGTATCTGCTCCACTTCCTGTATCAAGGTCTCGTATGAATGCGAGGATTCTCTGATAATAATTAACTGGTTGTTCATCTTCTTTTATAGGTATGCGTACTTCTCTTTTTACCGGCCTTATTTTTTTTCTTAAAATCTCAATTTGAAGTTGCCGATAAGCTCCCCATCTCTGATCAATTTTTCTTATAATCTCTGGAAGAACATATTTTTGTTCATTATATGTTCGAGGTCTGCCAATGACCAGAACAAGATCGCCAGTATCTAACCCTATAAAAGAAGATCCTTCAAAGCTTCTTAAAAGAATTCTTCCACTTCCATCGTCTAAAAGGAGTCCGCCCGCAGGTTCCTTGCTCACCACAACCCCCATAAGATTCACTCTCGAGACATCTCCCAGTTCCGTTGAGAAATAACTCGGATTCCAACCCTCTGTTCTTACGAAGTTACCTCTTAGAAGATCGTCCACTATGCAAATCATCGCTGTTTCTCTCTTAATTTGGGCCATAAAAACCAACCTTCAAAAAAGCATCAAATAATCAGATCCTTGATATTACCCCGTGTCTGGGTAGGAATATATCGCCAGTTCTGTTGAGTTTCATGATGATTTCTTCAACCTTTTCCTTCTCAACCCCTCTTATCCCTGCTTCTCGGATAACATCATCTACAGGAATCTCTTTGCCAAGTACTTTTTCAAGCTCGTTAATAACCTCGCGCACAACAACAATATCGTTTCTCTGAGATGCACTAATCCCCGTGGCTAAGGTGTCTATATCTATCTTGCCAGTTTCAGGGTCAAATCCTATTTGTGACATGCAGTAATGCACGAGTTCAATAGCTCTCTGTGCATCCCTTTTCAGCACTTTATCGCGTAGCTCTGCTCTTGCGCTGGCTTCGCTAAGCCTTACGAGGGCTTCTAATTGTCTTGGGCTAATCGCAATATTTCTTATCGTCTCTTCTTTTTCACTATGGTTACGTATGTTAACAAAAAAATCTTTTATCTCTTTGAATGCAGCGTCTGTGAGTTTAGGAAAAATATTTCTTCTCGCATATGACACATATTTTTTTATTAGGTCTGATTCAAATATAACATCTGGCTTATCTGATCCTTGATGCAAATGGAGAATGAAGTTGGCCATCTTCTCATCTTTTTCTCTGTTCGGGAGATCTCTCATTGGAAAGATGAGGTCAAAACGATTAAGCAAAGTCGTTGGCAGCTCTATCTGCTTTGCAACCATCTCATAGGGGTCGAATCTCCCGAATTTCGGGTTGGCAGCAGCAAGTACAGTGGTTTCTGCCTTGAGAGTGGCTTGAATATTTGCTTTACTAATAGTTATAGTCTGTTGCTCTAAACCTTCGTGCATAGCACTCTGGTCTTCAGGAGTCATCTTGTCTAGCTCATCAATGCAGCAGATTCCTTTGTTTGTAAGTACGAGCGCACCAGCTTCAAGAGCCCACCCCTTGAGGAATTCATCTTTTACCACACTTGCTGTTAAGCCTGTGCCAGTTGCTCCTTTTCCACTAACATACCTGCTCTTAGGAGCAACCACGCTCACTCTTTTTAACAGCTGAGACTTGCCACTTCCAGGATCCCCCACAAGCAGAATGTGGATGTCCCCTCTTGTCACATCCCCTTTTTCTCTTTTCTTGTGTGTGCCCCCAAACATCTGCAGGAGAATTGCCTCTTTTACTTTATCATGGCCATAGATGCTGGGTGCAAGAGAAGCCACTAGTTTCTCAACAACCTTTTTATCATCACCCATCTCCTTAATCTTTTTTTCTTCTTCTTCTGATATCTGAATATCATAAAAATCTTCTTGTACTGGTTCAACATTATTTGCGTCGCTGAACAAATCAAACCTAGTTGTTCTTATGCCTGCAATTTCAATAGGAATTTCTTTTATTACCCCACTTACAAGAATCTTGCTACCGGGATTAGTCCTCTTATCACTCATGGGACTGACCAAGTCACTTTTTAAGAAAACATTCAATCTTTTTGGTTGTTCTCCCCCCTCAAGGTCTTCTGGCGCTTCTTCAAGTACAATCTTCTGAGCATCAACAAGCTCTTTTGAGATTAGCTTGAACTTTCCTCGTCTTCCACAACTACACCTGCTGGGCTCCTTGAACTTGGTATCGAGCTGAAGAACATTTATAATGTTGCCGCAACTGGGGCATTCAAACCTCGCGCTAGTTACTTGAGGCCTAACATCACTTTTCTGCCTGACAAGCCCAGAAATCTCGAGCAGTTTTCCAATATGATTGCTTCTAATCTCCCTTATGGGTGTTTTCTGGGATTCTGGAAGGCTAAAAAACCTGACCTTAAATTTTTTTGTGTCCCCTTCAATGTCAAAACTGTCAATAGCTAATTCAGCTGCCTTTATTACCTCTTCTGGCTCTTCAAGAAGAAGCTCAGCCAGATCAGGGCTGAACTTAGATAGGGTATTAAAATCTATTTTGAGGAATTTGTGCCCTTTTGTAGATTGTTTAATCAGCTCTTTGTAGTACTCTGTTTCAATTAGTTTGTAAAACAGGTTTATTTGCTCTGAAACCTCCAAATTCACCACCCTATAAGCTAATGCATATAAAAATAAAAAAGGTTTTACTTAATTGCCTTTAGCGTCTCAACTAATTTGTCAAGAGCCGCATGCACTTCTTGCTCTGATTTTGTTCCTGTGCACACTACTTTTCCATTGCTGAAAAGCAGGAAGGTTGCCTTTGCTTCCATTAGCTTGTAAACCAAGCCTGGAAACTGCTCTGGTTCATATTCTGTGTTGTCAAGCTTCATGGCAAGCATATTAAGGTTCAAGTCCATGCCTATATTACCACTCGCAACAATGTTTTGGATGTTGATTTTAGGTGTTATGGTTATTTTGATTCCTATCTTTTTCAGGCTTTCAATAATCCTCTCGATGCTTTCATGCACTTTTTCCATGCTCCTTGCCCCGGTGCATACAACCTTTCCAGAGCTAAAAATAAGAGCAGAGGTTTTAGGATCCTTTATCCTGATAACCAGGCCCGGAAATTGTTCCGGATTATACTCTGTATTGCTCAGAGTAGCTGCCATTTTTTCAAGAGGAATATCATGTTCTAGACTTGTAGACACAACAATATTCACTACACGAATATCCCTTGGCCCAGCATCCGCATATTTTTCAGGAACAGGCCTCTCTATCACGCCGGTCGTTTTTCTTTTTTTTTCAGCGCGTTTATGAACTATTTTTTTAACAGGTTTCTTGGCCTTACGTATCATAGTTGCCTTCTTTTTAATTATCTTTTTCACAACTTTCTTCTTTATTATTTTCTTTTGCCTTTTCGCCATAAGAATCCCCCTTTGTTCTATTTTAGTCGAGAGCTTTATAAACCCTTTATAAACCAGAAAACGAGGCCTATTTATAAATGCTTTTATCCTGAAAAATAGGTTTAGCAAAGATTATTTTAAAAACAATAAGCCCCCACCATTTCCTTTGGAAACTATTTTTTTAAGCTTTATTAACCTGTTGAACAAAAGAAAACTCAAAACCCTGCACGGAACACCCCATCGTTTCCACTGGAATAGAGCTCATTTTGAGCTTATTTTATGCTTCTTTTGTTTCTCTAATAGTTATCTAATTTTTCAAAAAGATTTATATATAAGCAAATTAAAAATTGAAAAGAGGAAAAATGTTCGAGTGGCTTAGAAAGAAGATTAAATTAGAGCAGATGAATTCAGGATTAATTTCTGCTTTTACTAGGATAAAGGAAGATCTTTATATGCAGAAAAGGGCTCTTGCAGAGCTTCATGAGAATCATCACGGTTTTAGAAAGCACACCTCTATAAATCATCAGCGGATTGCAGACTGGATAAAGCACTTTGATGCTTCAATAAAAAAACTCGACCAGGACATAGTAGTTTTAGAAAATCGGCTAAATGATGATTTTGAAAAATTGAGCACAGCCTCTCTTAGTCTATTCCAGGAAGCTTATGCAAAGAACATTAAAGATGTTCAGGCTGTAAAAAAAGAGATTCTTAAGGATGTCGAGGTTTTTTTGAATGAAAACAAGCATAAACCAGGTGAAAAGGCTAATATTGCTAATGTTAGTAATGTTAAACCCGTAATGCAAGAGCCTTATTTTGATTCCCTGTCTAATCCTGAAAAGTGGCTTGTTGGAGTTTTATTCAATGCAGAAAATCCTTTATCCTATTCTCAGATTGCTGAACGTACAGGTAAAACCTTGAACACTATTCGCGTCTATATGAACCAGTTGAAAATCAAAGGTTTTATTGATGAAAGCACTCTTCCAAACGGAGTAAAACTTTTTAGTTTGAGGCATAAGGCTAAAGTTAAAAAACTTTACAACCTCTAAAGAAATTCTATGGTGTTATAATGCATTATAATGGTCATTATAATGCATTATAATGCGTTATAATGCCTATTTTTGTAAAAGTTATTGCTCGATATAAAAAAATCTAAAAAAAATTTGCAAGTAAAAAAAATAAAAAACGGATTTGGTAAAAATTAATAAACTAGAGGTTTTTTCTGGTTGAATAAAAAATGATTTATCTTGTGCGCTACGCAGAAATTGCCTTGAAAGGTGAAAACAGGAATGATTTTGAGAGAAAACTAGTTGCGAATATCGATTCCCTCGCACGAAATTCTGGTTCTGAAATAAAAATCAAGCGGCTGCAAGGCAGGGTCCTTGTTCAGTGTGACAAAAACATTGACTTTAGAAAGGTTTTTGGCATAGTCTCTTTCAGCCCTTGCGTAAAAGTAGAAGCTAAATTAAAAGCCATTTGTTCAGAAGCCTTGAAACTGGCTCAAAAGCATTCTAAAACCACCACCTTTAGAATTAGCACAAAAAGGCTTAGTAAAGACTTTGCTTTATCATCAATGGAGCTTAATAGCAAAGTTGGTGCTTTTATTGCTGAAAAAATAGGTTTTAAAGTTAAACTTAATAACCCTGATTTAGATTTAGGAGTTGAAATTGTGGGTAAAGAAGCATTTATCTTTGATAAAACCATTGCTTGCTTCGGGGGTTTGCCTGTTGGAATTGAAGGCAAGGCCTTGGTTTTGCTTTCAGATGAAAAGTCACTGGTTGCAGGCTTATTAATGATGAAGAGAGGATGCGCTGTAGAGTTTGCTAGCAGTTCAGATAAGCTTTTCAACACAGATCTTTCTTTACTTCAAGATTATGTCCCTGCTAAATTTGTTCTTCATAAAATAAAAGAGTTTTCTGAATTACACGAACTTGCGCAAAAGCTTAATTGTAAGGCAGTAGTTGTTAATGATACATTTGCAAGTTTGAAAAATTACCCTATTAATATGCTTATTTTAAGGCCTTTAATCTCTTTTTCTGATGAAGAAATATTTTCAGAGCTTAAGAAATATAAGCTTCTTGAATAAAAGGAACACGTTGTGTGCCCTTAATTAAATTCTTACAGGATTATCGTTAAATTTATATAGTTTAGTTATTATGTTCAGGAATTGAAAAAAGATGGGTGGGTTTTTGAACAACAAAATCAGATTTAGTCTAATCTTTACTCTCTCAATTTTAATTTTCATAGGCTTAGGCGCTTATTTTGTTTCAGCATTTGGCCTTTGTACCGATGATACTTATTGTGCTCGTCAAGATCGCTGTACTTTTAATAATCTCTCTGTTGTTTATTATGAATGTTCGCCCACATCACGCGAGGATTACAGAACCTGTCAAGGAAGTGTTCATTCTTGTAGCCCAGGCATATGCACTGAAGAACCCTATGCTCATTGCGTTTCTCCTCCTGCAGCTCCTAATTGTTCTTCAGCAGACACCAACACATATAATTGCTCTGTTGAATGTGCCAAATCCCTTCAGCCAGCAGCATGCGAGATTTGCTGCAAATGCGGTTCTGGCGGTGGTGGGGGTGGCGGTGGTGGTGGCGTGGCTTGTGATCGTGATTTCGAATGTGATTATGGTGAAACTTATGAAAATTGTCCGCGTGATTGCCTCCCCCCTTTCGCAAATGTTATTGCAGTAGATAATTTGATAACGGGTAATGCCATTAGTTGCACTAGTTATGTGCCAAAACCCTGCTCTGAAATTGTTAACACTAGCAATGCTTGCCAGATTTGCGGTTGCGGAGTAATTGCTTTAAGCTGTAATAATAATGGTAGTTGTGAAGCTGAAGCTGGAGAAACCACATCTAACTGCCCTAATGATTGTGGTTGTAATAATAACGGAACATGTGAATCTGTTCGTGACGAAAACGAATTTAATTGCCCCGGGGATTGTGGTCCTTGTAGCCAAAGAAATCAGGCAGCTTGCGGGCTAGTATCCACGTGTGCTTGGTGTCCTTTTCCTGAGTTAAGTATTTACCCTTATGATCTTTCTAGCAGATATTCTAGCCTAAATGGTGATAGCACTGGTGTTTGTGTAGACATAACTAATGACCCTTTTAATTGCGGGGGATGCGGTTTTGTAGCTGACGGTATAGGAACCACTTCCTATTTCTGTGCCAATAGTGCCAATCCTTTTTGTATTAACAGCACTTGCTTAGGCAGAGACAGAGTGTCTTGTAGTGATGTTCGAGGTTTAATAAATAATCCTTTCTATTATTATGTTACTGGGGCAATACCTCAGGAGGATATAAGCACAGGCGCTACTGCTTATTATTCTTATTATTCTGAATTATGCGAAGGGAATATCACTAATGAAATTATACCTGCCTCAGGCTATGATGAAAGCCAAATTGCATGTGATGTAGTTGCCGGGCCATATGCTGATTTTTCAAATACTCTTGGTTGTTGTGGTAATAACAGATGCCGTGTGGACACTGGTTCAATGTGCCATGTCACCTCTTTATGCGATGGTAACTCATGGCACGTTGGTTCTGCCTCTCCTGGTGAGGTTTTCAAGTCAGCATGCTCGCCTTACCCCATAGCTAACATTAATGGAGAGTTTATCAAATGCATAGATAGTGATAAGTATCAAAACTATTCTAATGCAGCCAATGCATTAACTGAACGTGGCGGCATAGCTTGTTTGCTCGGCTCCAATGAAAATCAAAACATTGACTTTAATCTTGCAGGCAAGCTCGATTATTCCTGTAGCTTAAACACCTATAGTTATGGGGCTATTGGCGTAAATGCTGGTTCTGAGTGTGAGATACAAGCCATTGACTCATATGCTATCACCCGCGGTGGAGAACTGGCATGTTTAAGTCCTGGTGACAATAATAATACTTATGGTTTTGCAGCCCTTTTCAACAGGACTGTTTTTGCATGGAATGTTTCAGGAACCACTTATGCTAACTGCCCTGCAATGCCCACGCAGTGGTTTTTCAACTATCCAACTTCTAGTCGTCTTCTTGATCCATATCTTATAGTACCTTGTCCTGGAAAAGTTAACTTCACGCTCAATAAGATTAATGCCTCAAGAATAGCTCTTTATGGAGGAACAGACCAAAGATATGCCTTATTCTGTGGAAACCAAAGGCCTGCTAATCAAGAAAGCCTTTTCTCTTTGAATTATATCGGAGGCGATGGCAGCAGGATGGGAAGGGTTAATGGTCATGATTATATGTGTTATACTGGTACATCAGGTACGCTTGGCAACAGGGCAAAAATCGCTGTTTGTTGCGGAAGCCAAAGTTGCAGTGTGCCAGGTGGGATTGCTGAACCAATTGTTGCTGGAGATTCTGTCACTGTTAATGGGTTTCTTTGGACTTGTCAGGGTGACGGTTCTTGGTCATCTAACTTGGATTTTGTTTATAGTCAATCAACATGTAACCAATCCGGGTTCTTTGCAACAGGAACTTATTGTTGTTCAGAGCCAGATGACAATACCTCAAGCATCTGGATTAAGGAATCTTATAACCAAACGGGTGGGCCAGGTGGCTGCTTCAAAGGAACTAGGCAAACCAATAATAGAGTTTTATCATATAATGGAATCTCATATCCTGATGTTTATGTTGCTAATGGCAGCTTTTATGGTTGCGGATTTAACACTGCATTTAATGATGATGTTGCAGAATTCAATAATCAAGGCATATGTGAACCTCAAGCAGATGGAAGCCTCACTTACGCTTGCTTGCAAAGCATAGAGAACTGGCCTGATCCTGGCGATGACTTCAGTGCCACAAGCAGCCATAGAACACACGCTCCTTTAATTAACAGAGCTAGTTATTGTTCAGGGTTTAGCACCCCTGCTTCTCTTTATCCGAGAGTTTATTGTGCTTTTAATAATACTTGGGCTCAGACATCTTTGACTGGTCTGACTCGTATGTCGACTATACCGGCTGATTTATTAATTTATTTCCGAACACGTTATAGCCCGAGTTTGACTCAGAGCGGCTGTTGCAATACTACTTCTTGCTGGGGGCCTAATGGGTGCCACGCAGAACAACTAGCTCCTAATGAGCGTTATAACCTGAGCAGCAATCTCTTTTATAAGTGCCTACAAGGTGAGTGGGTTACTTTCGATACTCTAAAAACCACTCCCGATAGTTGTGAGTCAGGCATTTGCCCCGGTTCATCTCAGTGTGTTTATCGTTTTGTTAATGTCACTCCTTCTTATTTGGGATGTGTTGTCAACGGCCAATACGTAAATGATTATCTTTGCGCTAATGGCTCCTGGGCTAGCAGGACTAAGGTATTGGCTTCAAAATTAGCTAACCTGACACAAAATGCTAATAATTTTGTCCTTATGTGCGGTCCGCCAGCTGATGTTCTTGTTAATGTGAACACTTCTCAATCCACAGGCAATAGCAATAATTTTTGTGTGCTCAACCTTAATGGCCAGAGAATAATAGGCACCACGCTTAATCAGCAGTTTTATAATGCTTCGAATCTCAATACTTTTGTTAACAGTCTGATGTGGAGCTTTAATAATATCTACCAGTACATGGCCAATGATGCTAATTATCCTGCTAGTTTTGATTTCAACTGCGATGAAGGTGACACTGACTTTGTTCAGTGCATGGGCGGCGGAGCTAATAATTATTTAAGGCTTTATTATGACAAAACTTATCAAATAGTTATTTTCAGCAACAAGAATATTGATGGCTTAACTCCTGGTATTGGAGACACGATTTGCGGTGTTCTCCCGAGCTGGCTAAAATGGCTCTGTCCAAGCCCTTCTCCTTTGTCAAGGGATTTGGCAGGAGTTAAGCTCTTTAACAAGATTTATGCTGCTAAGAATGGCACTAAGCAAGTGTTTGGGATTACAGAAGGCATATGCGGGCTTGACATTTACTCATTTAACTACACAGGCTATTTGAAAGAGGAATTAATGCCTTTGATATTATATCCTGATGAAGGAGTGTTTAAGAATTTCACATCTGACAACACCATATTCATTAGTAAATCAGACAATGATCCTTGGGATCCTTGGACATCGCTCACAATCCTAAGAAATCTTGAGCAGCCATAGAGGGTGCTGGCTTAATAGTAAAAGTAAATCTTATTTTTTGAGGTGATACTTATGAGAAAAGCTGCCTATGCAGGTTTTTTTTATCCTAAAACTGTAGATGCCTTGAATAAGGCAATTGAAGAATGCTTTACTGGCAAGCTAGGGCCTGGTGCCCTGCCTAGCAAACCTAAAGTGGATAGCACGCCTATCAAGGCAATCATCTCTCCTCACGCAGGCTATGTTTATAGTGGCATGGCAGCTGCTTGGGGTTATATGGCTATTGCAGAAGCACCTCTTCCAGATTTATTCATACTTTTAGGAGCAAGCCATAGATTAGGAGAATCAGGCATTTCTCTCGAATCATTTGAAACTCCTCTTGGTCTCATAAGAGTTGACCAGGATTTCGCAAAGGCACTTGTGAAAAAAGGAAATATAAACATAAATGAAGAAATTCATGCTAAAGAGCATAGCTTAGAGGTTCAGCTTCCTTTTCTTCAGTTCTCTCTCGGTAGTCGGGCTGAAAAAATTAAAATCCTTCCCTTGCTTGTATCTGATAACCTTGACCTTGACAAGGCAGCAACTGATTTAAAAGAAACTATTAGCGAGCTTAGAAGGACAGTTACTTTTATTGTGAGCTCTGACTTTACTCATTATGGCCCTGATTATGGCTATGTTCCTTTTACCACAGATGTAAAGGAAAGGCTTTCAAAACTAGATGGGGAAGCCATTAACCTCATTAAAGAAGGAGATGCCGCTGGCTTTGCAGGATACGTTTATAAGACAGGAGCCACTATTTGCGGCCAGTATGCAATAACCCTGCTATTAAAAACAATCAGCTTTAAGCAAGCACTCTTAGAGCAGTATTATACTTCTGGAGACACAACAGGAAATCACAAGAACAGCGTTAGCTATGTAAGCCTTGTTTTTAAGTAATTTAATAGCGTTTTTCAATTTAATAACACTTCAAGCAAACCAAATAAAGGATGAATGATGAGCAAAAAAGCCCAGATAACTATGTTTGTGATACTTGGCTTAATTTTATTAATCCTTGTTGTGATGTTCTTTGGTTTCATAAACCAGCTTAAACAAAAACCAACTAGTGTGAAAAAAATAATTGATGAGCTAGAAACCGGCAGGCTAAAGAACCACGTTACTAATTGCATGGCAACAGTTGCAGCAGAAGGGCTGGAAAAACTAGGTGCCAATGGAGGGGTTATTTATGATTTTGAAGGAGGGAACATCGCTCTTCAAAACATGGTTTTAGGAACAGATTATCTTAACTATACTTATCTTGACCAAACTTACTTTGTTGCTTATGGCTTGAGAAAGAATAATAACTGCAGCATCATTGATCATACCATTCTTGGCTATCCCTTTCCAGGAGCTTCTATTGACGAGCTCAGCATAATTTATAAGGATAACTGCCGCACTATTACAGCTCAATCAGGTTATGACGGATTCTTTGGCCAGATTGTTATGAATAAGTTGTGCATCCTTGCTAGGCAATTTGAGCAACCTTATTGCGAGGGATTTGCAAACGGCGAAATAATGGGCTTAACCATACAGGCACAGTTAGAGAATCATATCAAGGAGAAACTTCCCTTATGCATAGATTTTGATGAGTTCATACAAAGGCTGGATGCTAATGTGACTGTTGATTTGGCGCCTATTGTCGAAACCAATATCCATGATGCAGATATTCTACTTGTTGCTAAATACCCAATCACCATCAGCTTTGAAAATAAAGAGCCCATCACTCAGATTATTAGTTACCAAACCACCCTTAATGTTAGGCTTGCAAGAGTTTACAATTTTCTCCATAATGCGCTATTACAGGAAGCAAAGAAAATAGATGTTAACATAGCGTCTGATTATATCACTGCTGATGTTTATATGAAACAGGGAATTGAGCTAACAAGGATAAGAGCGCCTTGCACTGATTGCCAGGCACCTTACAAGTACGATGATATTATTGAAGTAATTGACAGAAACTCGAGTGTTGATGGCAAGCCTTTTATTTTCAGAGTAGCTATTGAAAACAGAAGGCCTGTTCTTGAGCCAATTCTCGACCAGGAGATTACTTCTGTTAATAATATTTTGGAAGTGCCTCTGACAGCCCAAGACCCCGATGATACTACTATCAGCTACCGTTTCATATCCTCTGGTTATGGCAATGAGAATTGTGGAGAAGAAGCGAGCAGGCTCGGAGACGCTAGTTTAGCCATATGGAATCATCAAGGCGGCCCTTGCGGCGATACAGGAAGTTGGTGTTCTAATAATCCCAATCCTCCCACAGGCTCTCCTTCAGTTCTGTCTATTCCAATTACAGAATATGATTATGGAACGCATAAAGTAGGAATACTTGCGATTGATGAATCTGGCTTATTTGATTTTCAGATGTTTAACATTAATGTTACTTACCAGATTAATCCCGCTGCATCAGACACTGCTAATTGCATAAGTATGTGTACTACAATACTGCCATACACTGGCAGGGAATACATCCTTTCAGCTATTTACTTTTGCGGCATTCCTCCTCTTTTTGACAATTCTAACCCTCCCGCCTCTCCCGAGATATATGACTATTGTGAAAAGTGGTGCGAAATAGCAGCAAATCCTTGCAGTGGTTGGTGTAATTTCACTAATCTAGACCCTTATTTATTATTTTGGGATTCTTGCAGAGCCTGCGTACTCCCGATTGTTAATTCTAGGCAGCCCAATCAGTACAATTGTCAACAATACAATGGCGATAGATATTCATGTATTGCCAACATGCCTAATTGTTACCTTATCTTGGAAAAGAGCAGATATGATGATTCGTTTTCCGAATCTTGTTATGACATTATTAACTTTGATTTGATAAACCCCCCTGCCCTTATAATCACTAACTAATTAAGAAATAACATGATTTACAATATATACTAAATAACAATAAACGCGATAAGAAACAAAAACATTTATATAGTTTTAAAAAAGATTTTATGAGAAAAAAGGGTGGTTTAGTAAATGAATAATAAAAGGTTCTTGTTAATTCTATTACTCAGCGTTCTATTCATAGTTTTAGTCCCCGGATTTGTAAGCGCTGGCTGCTGCCTTATGCCTAATGAAGGCCAGGGTTGCATGGATACATCAAACCCTGCTGTTGATTGTGCTGCCCCAACCCAGAAATACGATGATACTAACTGTAATCTTCTCGAGGAGTGTGCTCTTGGTTGTTGTTGCCCCACTGGCATTGGAAGCACCAATTATTCTTGCAGATTACCAAGAACTTTTATAAAAGATTCTTCTGCTGACCTTGGTAGCTTTTGCTCTTGCGGAGGTCCTACTTACACAATCTCTGGAACTGTAAGAGATGCTCTTGGTAACCCTCTTAGTGGTGCAGTTGTGAGTTCAAGAGGCATCTCAAATGTTTCTTTAGCTGGCGGCAGATATATTCTGAATAGAGTCCCTAGCGGAACACAAATAGAAGTAGCTGCTCGTAGAGACGGGTGCTTATCAGCAACAACAACAATTGCTACCTTAGATTCTAACAGGAGTAATGTTGATATTTCGCTTAATTGTGCTTGTGCTGCCGGAACCTGCGATGTAACTGCGACTGTACATGCCTTTTGTGTTTCAACAAATAATTGGGTACCTTATGATCCTGTAAACCAAAATACTGCTTGGTGTGGCTTATGCAGGGATTATGATCCTGTTTATTGTCCGCAATCGACTGTTTGCAATGGAGGGGATGGCAGTTGTCCTCTTTCTTGCTCTGGTGCACGAGGAGACGCTAATTATGATTCTGATTGCGAATGCAGCCCAACTATTTCTAACGGAGTATGCCCTGCGCGCTGCGATAGTTCTAATGACCGTGATTGTATAGTCCTGAACCCTGATTGCGGTAATGGATTTATTGAATTCCCAGAAAGTTGTGACTTTGGGCCCCCGGTAATAGAAGGTCAATTAAGCCTTTGTAGTGCTGCAGAATGTAGTAA
>CAYGYA010000066.1:0-3569 GCA_964354085.1 uncultured Methanosarcinales archaeon | reverse complement strand
CCCGAGGGCAAAGAGTGAATTCAAGGTTTTCTTTTTCTGCAAGCTTTATTAATTTTTCCTTTTGCTTTTCAGAATCAAACTTAACTATAAGGTTAATTCCATTGCTATGATCTTTTTTATCGCTGTGAATAATCTTATTTGCAAACTCAGTCGCTTCAAGCTGTTGAATGAGTTTGTTCCTGATGTCCTTTAACTCAGAAAGCCTTTTATTCAGATTATTTAATTTACCTAAAAGGCCAATAAAGTCAATTTCGAAAGTCGGATTGTTTTTTTCAAGGAAATCAAAGTACTCCTTGCTGTCAGTTGCAATGAATCCTCCGTGGCTGCTGATATTAACAGGCTTGTCAATTGCAAAGCTGCCCAGGATTATATCTCCATATTTTGCTTCCTCTGTGCCGATGCTTCCGCTGGCATCATTGATAATGAAGTTATTCTGCTTCATGCAAACCCTGGCAATCTCCCTCATGCCCTGCAAAGCAGCATAGGCAGGCATTGAGTTTATTATCAGGGCACAGCCAGAATAATCCTTGATGATGCTGAGCTCAACAATACCATAATCTGTTTTGATATCGGAATATTCTAGCTTTTCCTTTTTGCAGAACTGCCTGTAAGTAATCCATCCGCCCTGGTCCTGCAGCAATACTTGGTTGTAGCCAAGGCTCTTTGCTAGCTTCAGAGCAAGCCTGATAGCAACATTACCACGCTGGACAAACAGAACAAACTTCTTTTCAGTCAGATTCTTCAATATTTCTGCGCACCGATCTTTCATAAAACAGCAGTAAACACTTGAATTTTAAAAAACTATTTAAACAATTTAGAAATCATTACTCTTTACGCCTCTATAGCTTAGCGGTATAGCGCGTCCTTGGTATGCGTAGGCTGAAAGCCGAGCAAGACAGAAATCAGAGATTTCTGATCCAGAAAGGACGAGGTCGGGGGTTCAATAGTGATTCTGGCTTCAGAGTCTCTGAAAGTCCCCCTAGAGGCTTTTTTTATTTTTTTATCTGCTTAATATCTTTCTTGAGTTTCTCAAGCTCTTTCTTCAGCTTTGCGTCTTCTTCTCTTAGTCTTTTGTAGAGAACAGTCTCTGCGCTCATGGTTATTCCGAATATTATCAGGATTGAGTAGAGCAGCAGTCGCTCATAGTCAAAGCGGCTAATATCTAATCTGCCTAAGAAATACAGCAGCCCGACAATTATGGCTATGAACAGGATTGCTACTGGCAAGCCACTGCAAAGTTTTTTTTCCAAGGATTTTGCCATCATCATACTCATATATACTCTGTTCTTTTAAGTTTTTCTATAATTAGCTCATCATAATAAAAACATTTAAGTATGGGCCGGGGGTAACTACTCGCAAATAATGTATTTGGGGGTGCTGACATGCCTGATAAGAATGCTTATGAGGAAAAAGTTGTAAAGAGGATTGGAGTATGGTCCTATGCAAAGATAGCAACTATAATCATGGCTATTTT
The DNA here is from genome assembly GCA_964354085.1 of uncultured Methanosarcinales archaeon. Taxonomy (GTDB): domain Archaea; phylum Nanobdellota; class Nanobdellia; order Woesearchaeales; family SM23-78; genus SM23-78. The sequence goes on along the minus strand of CAYGYA010000066.1, from coordinate 2,095 downwards.
TGGCTTGATAAACGGGATATACATGGCTATTGTAATATCTCTTCTTGGCACTCGTGCCAGTGCGGCAGTTGACCCGCTCACTCTTTCATTAGGCGCTTTTGTAATAATCATTTTCCCAATAATTTTTGCAATCATGGGATTTGTTGGCGGGATTATTGGGGCGTGGCTTTACAACATGATTGCCAAATGGGTCGGCGGTGTAAAGATTGAGTTTGAGAAGTAAAGCTTTGCATCTAATTTTTTATTTTTTTCTTTTTCATATTTTATCTCCTCTCATAAGGAATTAAAAAAGTTTTTAAACATATGCCTATAAGAAGAAAGCATGCACCACAAAATAATAGGCTTGAAGAAGCTCAGCTTTTCCATCTTTGTAATAATCCTGGCATTAATTACTCTTAGTTTCCTGAACAAAGGAGTGTCCTTGGAACTAGGCATCATCGGCTCAATAGTTACTTTTATCTATGGTTTCTTTATCAACTCATTGTTCAAGTTTGTAGAGCACAAATACACCCAGTTCAAGCTGAACCTTGGGATGCTCAGCGCCAACATCCAGTCACTCTACAATATGGTCTTGCTCTCAAATGATGTGAAGCTAAAAGAAAAAGTAAAGCAGAACTTAACCAAGTTCGTAATCTCATTAAAAGAATTGAAGCCTGATAAGTACGGGGAGAACCAGTGTTTGGTTAATGATCTCTTCCAGACTTTCAAGTATTATAATATTAAAAAAAAGACGGATGTTAACCTTCACTCCAGGATTCTGCAGTCTCTCTGCTCAATAGCTTCTAATAGGGAGGAGCTTGAGATATTTGGCTACAGATACCTGACTGGTGAGATAAAATTGCTCTTCATAATATTCCCGTTCCTGCTCGCAATAATAATACTCGCAATAACCAAGTACAATGCTTACGTTTTATTGATAGGCATAGTCCTTATAGCCGTGCTTATTGTAACCTCTGTGTTAATATTTGACATGGACAACCTGAGTTATGGAGATTATAGGATTAACAAGGAAAACCTCACCCACTTGTTGAAATTCATAGAAACACACTAAAGGGCATTCGCTTCTCCACTTCTCAGAAAAATTTATAAAACCAAGCCACAAATAGTTCTTATAATGGAAATTACCAATGACAAAATCTATCTGGAGCTGCTCAAGATAAAGAAATTGCTGCACCAAAGCCTTGACCTGCAGAGAGAAATAGAAGGCATTGAAGAGGAGATAAAGATCTTTGAAGGGAGACAGGCTGACGAGGAACATATAATTGCAGATGCTGTCACTGTCAAGAAAAAGAAATTCTCAACAATATTTGACTGGAAGACTGCCATCTGGGACCACTGCCCCTCTAAAAATGAGAAAATCAGCTCCTCAACAATCTCATTCTACTGCGACATCCTCAAAGGCCCCTGCAGGTTTGAAACCTGCCCTAAGAATAATCTTAATCAGTGATTAAGGTTTTATTTTCTCTTTAAAGAAAAACACTTATAAAGAATAATAATTTCTTTTAATCCTGTTGCGGGCGTGCCGGAAACAAAAGTGCGCTTTTGAACCGTCACGCCACGAAGTAATAAACTTTTTGTAATGCGGGCGTGCCGGAGTGGAAAACGGGCAGGACTTAAGCTCTATGAGAAGAAATCCTGTGGCTCAGTGCCTACGCAGGTTCGAACCCTGTCGCCCGCATTTTTTTAAAATGAAAAACAATGAGTTTAGGATTGCTGTCAAGGCAGTAATTGTAAAAGCAGGCAGGATTCTTCTAATTAAGAGAAGCCATCACGATACTCATAAGCCAGGAGTGTGGGAGTTCCCTGGCGGCAGGCTTGAGCCTGGCGAAGACCCGCTGAAAGGATTGATAAGAGAAGTGAAGGAAGAAACCGGCTTGATTATTGAGGTTCTGTATCCTTTGAAAGTTGTGCAGTTCAAGCGTGATGACGGGCAGAAGATTACTATGATAACTTTTCTTTGCAAACCAAAAACCTTGAAGCTAAACCTCAGTCATGAACACACTTTTGCCGAGTGGGTTGGAATTAAAAAGGCGCGTGCTCAAATTTATCCTAAATTTCGTGAAGAATTGAATATCTATGAAAAATACTTCAAGGA
>CAYGYA010000065.1:0-61427 GCA_964354085.1 uncultured Methanosarcinales archaeon | reverse complement strand
TGCATCCTATTGAACAAGAGAGTAGTTCTCCTTGATTTCACCCCTAATCTTGAACAAAGGAATCCGTATATAAAAGAGAACCTGATAAAGCACTGTGAGAATTATGAAGAGCTTGATAGCAATATAAGAAAGAGCCTCTTGGAGGGCAAAGATATGGATCCAGAGCAAAGACAAAGATTCATAAGCAAATATCTCTTCCCTGATTATGGAACAGCAAGCAAGAGAGCTGTAGCAGAAATAAAGCAGGCATTGCAGGCAACAGGAGCAAAAAAACAATAATGGAATGATAGATAAACCTAGATTGGAATATCATAAAGCTTATAAAACAAAAAATAGTCAATAAGAGGAGTTGTGGAGGGAAAAAAATCGTAAAAAAGACAATCAAGAAAAAAGTTGGAAAGAAAGAAAGCAATAATCGCAATTCTCGCAATATTGATCCTAATGCATCGTTCAGGTTAATTGTGAAGAAACAGGATGATGAAAGCCCAGCATATAATGAGTATAGGAGAAAATGGGAGGAAAATCCTAAAAACTTCATAGCAGGAGAGTTCCCAATCCACCTTGATATTGAACCTGCTTCTGGCTGCAATCTTAAATGCCCTATGTGCTTCCAGTCATTTAACCCACCTCCAAAAGGGTTTATTGATCTTGCGCTTTACAAGAGAATAATTGATGAGGGTGCTGCACATGGGCTTTGCTCTATAAAGCTTACTTACAGGGGAGAGCCGCTCTTACATCCCGGACTGCCAGAAATGATAAAGTATGCGAAAGACAAAGGCATCCTGGATGTGATGTTTAACACCAACGGTATGCTTCTTACAGAAAAAAAGGCCCGCCAGCTCATTGAAGCAGGGCTTGATAAGATAATTTTCTCTATTGACGGCTATACCAAGGAAACCTATGAGAAAATAAGGCGCGGAGCAAAGTTTGAGACAGCTGTCAAGAACATAAAAAGGCTTCAGGAATTAAAAAAAGAGATGAATTCCAGCAAGCCGATTGTCAGGGTTCAGATGATTGATTCGCCTGAAACTCATTCTCAGGTTGAAGGCTACTTAAAATTCTGGGGCGCAATTGCTGACCATGTAGCAATGGAAGACCTGCTTGACTGGAACATAAAACAAGAGCAATGCACAGTTGACAATGATTTTGCCTGCGCACAGCTCTGGCAGCGACTGCTTATAATGTACGACGGCGAGTACATACTCTGCTGCGGAGACCATTACAACCGCATGAAGCTTGGCAACTACAATGACAAGCCTGTTGCTGAGATGTGGAACAGCCCGCTTCTCAAGGGCTTCAGGGAGCTACACAAGAAAGGGGAATCACACAGGATGCTTTGCTGCAGGTACTGCGGCATGAGAAAGCATGAGATAGAGAAGAAACTCAAGTAAAAAGAAAAGAAAAAATAAAAAAAGGAGCTAAATAAAATGAAAAACGCATTTCTAATTGGAAAACAAATATATCTTCGTGCACTGGAAGAAGAGGATTTAGAAGGGAATTATCTTAGCTGGCTCAATGACCCTGAAGTGACTGGCTATATGACCACAGGCTTATTCCCGCAGACCAAGAAGATGCTAAGACAATTCTATGAGTCTGCGAGCGCAGACAAGAATGCTGCCTATTTCGCAATCATAGACAAGGAGACAGACAAGCACATCGGCAACACCCAGCTATATAAGATAGATTGGAGAAACAGGCGGTGTGAGTTCGGCATTCTTATTGGGGATAGAGATTATTGGGGCAAAGGCATATGCAAGGAAGCACTTCAACTACTTGTTAACTATGCCTTTACCAAGCTAAACCTAAGGAAGATGTGCATCAATGTCGTGAAAGAAAATGCTGGCGCTGTAAAGTGCTACACTAGCGTAGGCTTCAAGCTTGAAGGAGAGCAGAAGGAGATGTGGTTCGATACAAAAACGAACAAGTACGTGAACAATCTCTGGCTCGGGTTAACAGTAGATGAATACAACCAACTAACAAATTGAGATTAAATTAAAATTAATTGAAATGATGAAAATTGATAAATGAAAATGAGAAGGTGACTAAATGAAACATTGCACAAGGTGTGTTACTCCAGACACTAGGCCAAGAGTGGTATTGGACAAAGAAGGGGTGTGCAACGCCTGCAGGTATGCTGAAAAAAAGAAAAAAGGCATAGACTGGAAAGCAAGAAAAAAAGAATTTGAGAAGATGCTGGACGCAGTGAGGTCAAACAACCCTTTGAAATACGATTGCGTTGTGCCTGGCAGCGGCGGAAAAGACAGCATATATGTGGCTTATAGGCTAAAGCATGAATACAAAATGAATCCCTTGCTGGTAACTTATCCTGTCGCAACTGAAATGTACACTGATGCTGGCAGAAAAAATTTTGAGATATTCAGGACAAAGATAGGCGCTGACCATATCATGTTCACACCTAACACTACTGTTGACAAAAAGCTCTTGAAAAAGTTTTTCATTTTATACGGAGACCCATATCTTCCATGGAGCAGGGCAGTTCATTCAATTCCTATAAAGATTGCAATGGCATTCAACATAAAGCTGGTTATCTATGGAGAGCCTCCTTGTGAATACGGCGGGCCAGAGATTGGGCAGATGAGTGTCCAGAGCGTGAATGAGCTGGCTAAGACAGGAAGTGTCAAGGATGTCAAGCTTCCAGAGAATTGGCCTGGGCTGTTTGAAGACGGCTCTGTGAAGCTTTCTGACCTGAAAGCATACATTTACCCGACTCAAGAAGAATTGGATGAGGCTGATATGAAAGCAGTGTATTTCGGCTTCTATCATTTATGGGACCCTTATCAGAATTATGTTTTCTGCAAAGAGAAGCTCGGATGGCATGAGCATGATTACCGGTTTGAAGGAAGCTGGATGAATTATCACAGCCTGGACGACAAGATGGACACCTTTTATCAGTATCTGATGCTTCTCAAGTTCGGCATCAGCAGAGCACAAAAAGAAGCAGCTCCTCTTATCAGGATGGGGCACTTGACAAGGAAAGAATCAGTTAAGAAAATAAAAGAAGTGTTCTATGAATTCCCATACAGATACCTCAGGGAATGCATGGACTGGCTTGAAATGTCAGAAGAGGAATTCATGGGAGTGCTTGAGAAATTCAGAAACAAGGACATATGGGAAAGAGTAAATTGCGAATGGAAAATCAAGAACCCCATATGGGAAGAATGAAAATAAGAGCGCGGGATGATATAAATGGCTATAAGAATAAATAAAAAAAGCATTGGGAAGGACCAACCTGTTTTTATTGTTGCAGAAATGGCCTGCACCCATGATGGCTCAATTGAAATCGCTAAAAAGATAATTGATGCTGCCAGCCAGGCAGATGCTAATGCTATTAACTTCCAGATGACCAATCTTGAAGATTACATGGTCCCTAGCTACAGCGCAGGCGGAGTGTCTGCTGGCAAAGACGAGAGCGATATATACAATTACCTGAAGAAAATATTCTGTTTCGGAGAAAAAGAATGGAAGGAATTGTTTGAGCATGCAAGGAAGAAAAAGCTCTTGATTAGCGCAACCTGCAATGACCTGTTCAGTGCCAAGCTGGCGATTAAGTTAGGTGTTGACATATATCAAATACATTCTTCTTCCCTGTCTGAGAAGAACCTGGTCAAAATCATAGCTAAGACCAAGAAGCCAGTAACCTTGAAAATCGGTGGGACTTTCCTGGGAGAGCTGGAAAAGACAATTGGTTGGATAAAAGAAGAAGGCAATAATGATATAATGCTATTGCATGGCTATCAGAACTATCCGACCAAGCTTGAAGATGTCAATCTCAGGTTCATACCGACGCTGCAGGAGTTGTTTGGCCTCGAAGTCGGCTTTGGTGACCACACTGATGGTGGCTCAGAGCTAGCCTTAATTATCCCTTTGCTGTCTTTGCCTTACGGCGCTACCTTTTTAGAGAAACATATTACTCATGACAGAAGCAAGAAATGCGAAGATTTTGAGTCTGCTCTCAACCCAGATGACTTCAAGAAATTCGTAAGTTATGTCAGGGAAGCAGAAAAAACCTTTGGAAAAGCATCCATGCGTATTTTCTCTGAAGATGAGCTCAAATACAGGAACATCAGCAAGAAAAGGATTGTTGCAAGCAAGGATTTGAAAAAAGCAAGCGTGCTCAAGCAAGAGGATATTGCATATAAAAGGGCAAATGAAGGCATGTTTCCTGACCAGACAGACTACATCCTTGGAAGAAAGCTCAAGAAAGACATAAGCAAGAATTTATCTTTCAAGCTGGATGATTTTGATTAACATTTAATTAATTTAGCAACAGGATAAAAATCATTGAGGAATAAAATAAAGATGAAATCAGCAATTTTTTTAACAGTGAGGAACAAGTCAACAAGGTTGCCAGGCAAGTCATTCCTTAAGATAAAAGGCAGGACCACGATTGAGCACCTGATTGACAGGCTTAAGCTTTCAAGATTAGCTGATATGATAGTGCTCTGCACCTCCACGAATCATGATGATGACTGCCTTGTAGAGATTGCAAAGAAGAACAAGATTAACTTCTTCCAGGGTAGCGAGGATGATAAGCTTGAGCGATACCTTGGCGCAGCCAAGAAGTTCTCAATTGATTTCATGGTGATAGTTGATGGCGATGATTTGTTCTGTGATCCAGGGTATATGGATAAGATTATAGAAAAATACAAGGAGACTGGAGCTGATTTTATTTCATGCCAAGGCTTGCCTTTCGGAGCAGCATCTCATGGCATGACCTTAAGTGCTCTTCAACAGGTTTGCGAGAAAAAAAAAGAATCAGACACAGAAGTGTGGGGCGATTATTTCTATAAGAATGATGCTTTCAAGAAAGCTGTTATAAAAGCAAGCCCTGATGTGAACTATCCTGACTTCAGGATGAGCCTTGACTATATGGAAGACTTCAATTTCTTTAAAAGAGTTTTTGATGAACTGGGAGATAAAAATACATTCTCACTAGCAGACATTGTTAACCTGCTCAAAAAGAAGCCCGAGATAAGGAAAATAAATGAGCACATGCACCACGTGTATGAGCAAAACATAAAAGCAAAGCAAGAAAAAGTTAAGAAAGATATGAAAAAAGGTTCAGAAAAGCATAAAGAGAGGTGCTAAATGAAATTCTTAGTTGTTGGATTAGGTTCAATGGGCAAGAGGAGAATAAGGAATCTTCAGTACCTAAAGGAGAAAGATATTATAGGATTTGATATGCGAGAGGACAGGAGAAAGGAAGCAGAAGAAAAATATGGCATCAAGACTTTTGGCAACATTGATGAGGCAATGAAGCAAAACCCTGGCACCCTAATAATTTCCACTCCCCCTAATCATCACATGGAATACGAGCTTCTTGCAGCAAAAAACAGCAAGCATTTCTTCTGCGAAGCAGGAGTCTTCACAGAAAAACTTGAAGAGCTTATCAAGCTCTGCAAAAAAAACAAAATTGTGGCAGCGCCTTCTTGCACCTTCAGGTTTAATGGCTCAGTAAAGATAATCAAGAAACTGGTTGATAAGAACAGGATTGGCAAAATAGTCTCTCTCACTTACCATCTAGGGCAGTATTTACCTGACTGGCATCCATGGGAAGACATCACTGAATTCTACGCAGGCCAAAAAGATACTGCTGCAACAAGAGAGATGGTTCCATTTGAGCTTGAATGGATTACCTGGATTTTTGGGGACATAAAAAGAATATCCTGCATCAAGGGCAAGATGTCAAGCCTAAAGGCTGATATTGATGATGTTTATCAGCTAATCCTAGAGTTCAAGAACAAAATCATTGGCAATTATCTTGTCGAAGTAATATCCAGGACACCGACACGGATCATGAGAATAATAGGCGAGGAAGGCACTATTGAATGGGACTGGATGAGCGATACTGTCAAGGTTTATGATGCAAAAACAAAGAAATGGACCGAGCTAAAGGAAGAGCAGGGCTTCAAGGAAAAAGGCTATGTAACAAAGGAAGGCATGTACATCGAGGAGATCAAGCACTTCCTTAATGCCATTGCAGGCAAAGAGAAGTACATGTACACACTTGAAGACGATAAAAAGATTCTGGGCTTGCTTGAGGCATGTGAGAAAAGCGCAAAAGAAGGCAGGCATATAATCATAAAATAACTAAATGCTAGTCATAGATAAGCAATCATAAGCAAATCTATTTGATATAAAAAATGATGTGAGAGGAAGAAGAATATGCGAACCATAACATACTGTACATCCTGCGTAACGCCTAATTCAAGGCCAAGGATAGAGTTTGATGAAGAAGGTGTTTGCAATGCCTGCAAGCACGCAGAAAGTTACAAAAAGATAGCTGACTGGAATGAAAGAGAGAATGAGCTCAGGGAAAGGATAAAATGGAACCTTGAACGAATGCCTGACAGGGAGTATGACTGTATTCTAGGAGTCAGTGGAGGCAAGGACAGCACATTTCAGGCATGGTATCTAAAAAACAAGCTAGGCCTAAATGTCCTTGCAGTGACATTTACTCCTCTCATGCCAACACCAACAGGAGTTCATAACCTAAGGAACATGCTTGAGAAGATTGGAGTTGACCACATATCAATGAATGCTAACATCCATGTTTATGCAAAGCTTACAAAGATTAATACTTTGTTGCACGGAGACCCATTCAAGCCATGGTTCTATGGAGTCTGGTCTGGCATTGCCAGGCTTGCTGAGCAAAAGAAGATCCCTATTGTGTTCATGGGTGAGAACGGAGAGACAGAGCACGGAGGCTCTACCAAGGAAAAGTGGAATGACCTCAACTCAAAGGAAGGTATAGATAAGAGAATAAGGAGTGACAGGCTTTTTTTCAAGACGCCTGATGAATGGGTTGACTATGGTTTTACCATAGCAGAGCTAAGGCCCTATCTTGAGCCAAAAGTTCAAGGAACAGTAGACAGGATTAACCTTTCAGAATATGTTCCCTGGAACAATAACCAGCATGTTCACTTTGCACTTAACGTGCTCGGTGGTTTCAAACTTTCAAAGGAAAGGACCTATGGAGCTTACACCCATAGCCAGGGAATAGATGACTGGATTGACGATATTTATTTCTGGCTGATGTACCCAAAGTTTGGTTTCACACGCGCCAACAAATATGCTTCTATTGATTTAAGAGAAGGCAAGCTCAAGCGGGACAAGGCTGTTGAGCTGACCAGGCTTTACGATGGTGAATTCCCCTGGAGCAGCTTTGACATGGCTCTTAAAGTGCTTGACATGACAGAGGATGAGTTCTGGGAAGCTATAAAGAAATTTGTTGCAGACAATGAAAACCTGGAGAAAGAAAGGCAGGCAGCAATTGATGCCGGAACTCCAGAAGATAAAATCCCTGACAAGGTCATCGTGTGGGAAAAAATCAGTGCTGGCAAATGGAGAATGATAAAGACTGTGCATGGCGAAGAAAGAATTCTTCAAATTCCTATGCCACGACCAAAGAATACAGAGGCTCACAGGATTACAAACACATTTGATCGTGCCATTCATGAAATGTGAAAGATTTGGAGCCTGAAGAAAGAAAAAAATGGAACAAAAAACTCAGAGCAAGAAGCCAAAAATTGTAATCATTGATTATCACATGGGAAATGTGCGCTCAGTGTTTAATGCCCTAGCCCATCTAGGCTATTCTCCAGTAATATCCAACAAAGAAAACGATATTGAAAATGCTGACAGGCTAATCCTTCCAGGAGTAGGCGCTTTTTCAGTTGGCATGTACAACTTAAAAAAACTAAATCTAATTGAATTGCTCAACAAAGAAGTGCTTGGGAAAAAAAAGCCGATCCTAGGGATATGCCTTGGAGCCCAGCTCTTTGCAAAAAAGAGCTATGAAGGAGGGGAATTCGAAGGGCTTGGCTGGATTGACGCAGAAGTTGTGCGTATAGAGCCATCTGACAGAAAACTTAAAGTGCCTCACATCGGCTGGAATGATGTCTCACTAGCAAATCCCAGCATCCTTTTCAAGGATGTCAAGGAGCTTGACTTTTATTTTGTGCACAGCTATTACATAAAGTGCAAAGACAAGAAAAAAGTGACCTCTGAGTTCGAGTATGGTGATAATTACACTGCAAGCATTGAGCAGGATAACATCTTTGGAGTGCAGTTCCACCCTGAAAAAAGCCAGCTGAATGGCTTGAAGCTATTGCAAAACTTTATCGAGATGACTAAAAAATGATTAAAAGAAGATTAATCTTATGTCTCTTGCTGAATAAAGGCATATTCATGAACAGTAGGAACTTTGAATTAAATCCTGTTGGAAACATAGAGACTATTGAGCAGTACCTTGATTTCAACTCAATTGACGAGATAGTCATACTTAATGTTGAGAGGGGAGAAAAAAACATAGATGAGTTCTGCGCAGGAGTGGCTGATGTTGCCACAAGATGCTTTGTGCCCATAGCTGCAGGAGGAGGCGTAAAGAGCATAGATGACTTCCACAAACTTTTGAATTCAGGAGCTGACAAGGTAATCATAAACGCAGCAGCCTATGAGAATCCAGAGCTTGTCACAGAAGCAGCCAGAGTTTTTGGAAGCCAGTGCGTTGTCGCTTCAGTTGATGTTAAAAAAAATAAAAAAGGAAGTTACGAAGTCTGGATATGTAACGGCTCAAAGAACACTGGCATGAATGCCTTTGAATGGCTTAAGCAGCTTGAAAACCTTGGAGCTGGCGAGATATTCCTGACATCAATTGACGAGGATGGCAAATGCCAAGGCTATGACTTAGCTCTTGTGAAAAAAGCCTCTGAAATCGTGAACATCCCGATTATTGCATCAGGAGGAGTTGGAGAGTTTGAGCACTTAGTGAATGGAATCAGGGAAGGTCATGCTTCTGCTGTTTCTGCAGCCAACATATTCCACTTCATCGGTTTCAGCCTCACCAAAGCCAAAGTGTTCTTAAGAACTAGCGGCTTGAATTTTCCGCACACACTCTGGAACTTTAACAAAGAATTTAAAGATTACACCATTAATGTTTTCGAAAACCGAGAGAAGCACAAGGAGGAATAAAAATGAGTGAAGCAACATTCCCAATATATCAAAAAGAGCTCAAGGACAGAATAAACTCTCTCATTCCTGGCGGGGCGCACACTTACAGCAGGGGAGATGACCAGTTTGCTGACAATGCTCCTGCAGTTATTGTTAGGGGCAAAGGCGCATATGTATGGGATGCAGACGGCAAAAAATATCTTGATTATGGCATGGGGCTTAGATCCATCACCATCGGCTACGGGCAGAAGGAGATTTGCGATGCAGCCATTGAAGAGATAAAGAAAGGCAACAACATGAGCAAAGCATCGATGACAGAACTCCTTGCTGCAGAAAAGCTCTTGCCTCTGTTCCCAGGAATGGACATGGTGAAGTTCGCGACCAATGGCTCAACAGTAACGACTGCAGCCACCAAGCTTGCAAGGGCTTATACTGGAAGAAAGCTGATCGCAAGATGTATTGAACACCCTTTCTTTTCCTATGATGACTGGTTTATCGGAGATACTGTGATTAACAGGGGAGTTCCTGAAGAGATAAGCAAGCTTACTGTGAATTTCAAGTTCAATGATATTGATTCGCTAAAAAAGCTTTTTGATGAGAACAAGGACCAGATAGCTTGCGTCATGATCGAGCCTACCACCCATGTCCAGCCAAAGCCAGGATTCATGAAGCAAGTTGAAAAGCTGACGCACGAGAACAGCGCTCTTCTTATCTCAGATGAAGTATCCTGCACCTTTAGGGTAGGCTATGCAGTCTATCCAATGTATGATTTCATGCCTGATATGGTGACCATTGGCAAGGGCATTGCAAATGGCTTTGCAGTGGATGCATTGCTAGGAAAGAGAGAAGTCATGGAAATTGGAGGCATTAGGCACAACCAGGAAAGAGTATTTTTGATATCAACAACATTTGGCGCTTCAATGTCAGGCCTTGGTGCAATGATGGCAACCATTGACTTTTTCAAGGAGCATGATGTGCTCAAGCATCTCTGGGACTATAACCAGAAGCTAATGGATGGAGTGAATGCAATATCTAATGAGTTAGGTATAGCTGACAAATTCTATTTTGAAGGCTTTCCTGGCAGGATTAATTTTGTGACCAAGGACAAAGATGGCAATCCTTCATTGGAATTCAGGACTCTGTTTTCACAGGAGATGATAAAGAACAAGATAATAATGCCATGGGTGACTAATTGCTATGCTCACAAGGAAAAGGAACTTGCCTACACCCTTAAAGCAATAAGAAAGGCACTCAAAGTTTACAAAAAAGCTCTGAACAAGGGGATTGACAAATATCTGGAAAGCAGGCCTATAAAGCCAGTATTCAGGAAGTATAATTAAGGATTATAAGACTGGAATTGAATATTTATAGAAGCAACATTCACAAATCACTTTAATATATCTGGTTCACAAGGAGTTGAAGATGAAGATTGCGCTTATACAGTTAGATATTGAATGGGAGAGCCAGAAAGCTAATTATGCAAAGGTAAAAAAGCTTATCAGCGAAGCCAAGAAAAAAGGAGCAGAGCTGGTTTGCTTGCCAGAGCTGTTCTCAACTGGAGTAACCATGAATGCTTCTAAGTTTGCAGAGAAGCTTGATGGCAAAACCTGTAAGTTCCTCTCAGAGCAGGCAAAAACCAACAAAATCTTTTTGCTAGGAACATTTATAGAAGAAAACCCTGGAAAACTTCCTCTGAACACAGCTGTAATTTTTAACCCAGAGGGTAAAATGCTCGGCAAGTACAACAAGAATCATGTGTTTACATTTGGCAATGAGCATAAGTCCTACTCAAATGGTGATGGAATCAATGTTTTCAAGATTGGCGACTTTAACATTGCGTCATTTATATGCTATGATCTGAGGTTCCCTGAAATATTCAGGATAGCAGTTGACATGGGAGCTAATTTATTTGTTATTCCAGCTAACTGGCCTAATCCAAGAAAAGAGCACTGGGTGACTTTGCTCAAGGCAAGGGCTATTGAGAACCAGTCCTATGTCATAGGAATCAATCGATGCGGTAACTCCCCTGAGCTATCTTTCTTCGGGAGCTCAATGATCATATCACCAAAAGGAGAAGTTATATCAAAAGCTGATGACAAAGAGCAGATAGTTTTTGGAGATATCAACACAGATGAAGTGGCTGAATGGAGAACTAAGTTCACAGCACTCAAGGACAGGAGAAAAGGATATTATCTATCCTTTTCAAAAGGTGAGAAAAAATGAAAAGTAAAATTATCATAATAGAAAACAAGATAATTGGGAAAGGCTATCCTTGCTACATAATCCTAGATGCAGGAGTTAATCATAACGGAAGCATGAAGCTTGCAAAGAAGCTGGTTGATGCTGCAAAGAAGGCAGGAGTTGATGCTGTCAAGTTCCAGACTTTCAAGTCAGAGAAAATAGTGACTCCTGATGCAGAACAGGCAGAATACCAGACAAAGAATATTGGCAAGAAAGAATCCCAGTATGACATGTTGAAGCGCCTGGAGCTAACCTATAATGATTTTGAGGAGCTGAAGAAATATTGCGACAAGAAAGGCATAACCTTCCTCTCAACACCGCACTCATGCAACGAAGATGTTGACCTTATTGCTAAGCTCTGCCCTGCAATAAAAGTTGCCAGTGGCGATTTGATAAACATTCCTCTGCTGAAGTATATTGCTCATAAGAACCTGCCAGTATTATTATCAACTGGCATGGGAACTCTCGAAGAGGTAAGGGAAGCTGTTGATACTATAAAACCTTACAATGACCAGCTTGTGCTCCTGCACTGCACTTCTAATTATCCCACCCCTCTTAATGAGGTTAATCTTAAATCAATGATAACCATGTACAATGAATTCAAGCTTCCTATTGGCTACTCAGACCACACAGAAGGAATTATTGTTTCTGTGGCTGCTGTTGCAATGGGAGCTTGCTTAGTTGAGAAACATCTTACATTAGACAAGAAAATGGAAGGACCTGACCACAAGGCATCTCTTGAACCTGATGAAGCAGCAGCTCTTGTCAAGGAAGTCAGGCTCGTTGAAAAAATGCTTGAGAAAAATAAGAGCATTGATGAGATTTTGAATGCGCTTAAGGTTCCCAAAGAGATAATGGGCGATGGAATAAAGAGACCTATGCCTTCAGAATACGCAACCATGAAAGTAGCAAGAAAGAGTGTTGTTGCAGCACAGGACATAAAGAAAGGCAGTGTAATCACAGAAGAAATGCTGACTATTAAGAGGCCTGGCAATGGGCTTCACCCAAGAGAATATTACAACATTATTGGAAAGACAACTAAGAAAGATATTGCAAAAGACAGTCTGTTAAGCTGGTCATATTTGAGGTAAAAAAATAATGGATAAGAATCAAGTTAGGAAGCACATGGTGTATGTAAGTGGGAGCAGGGCTGATTATGGGCTTATGAAAAATACCCTTGTTGAGATAGCAAAACATCCTGGGTTAAAGCTTACAGTTATTGGTGCAGGAATGCACTTGCTAGCTGAGTTTGGAATGACAATCAATAGTATAAAAAAAGATGGAAAAGAACAAGGTTTTGAAGTAGTGCAATTAAATGCTACTTACCAGAATGATGAGAGGACTTCAATGGCAGAGTTTGTAGGACAATTCATTGTCGAGCTTACAAGAGTTCTCAAGGAATTGAAGCCAAACATGCTTTTAGTGGTTGGTGACAGAGGGGAGATGCTTGCTGGTGCAGTTGTTGGCACTTATCTTGGGATATGTATTGTGCATGTTCATGGTGGAGAAGTTAGCTCAACTGTGGATGAGGTTGCAAGGCACGCTATAACCAAGCTTAGCCACATCCATCTTGCATCTACCAAGGAAAGCGCAGAGAGAATAATAAGGATGGGTGAGGAAAAGAAGAATATTCGTGTTGTTGGAGCACCTGGGATTGATGATATAATAAAAGTCTCAATAAAAAAATATGAATTAGAAAAAAGGCTCGGCATTAAACTGGCTGATAGTTTTGCAATTGTTACCCAGCATCCTGTAAGCGCAGAAATTGGCGAGGTTAAAAAACAGATAAAGGAAACAATTGAAGCAGTGCTTTCTGCTGGCTTGCAGGCAGTTATTATTTATCCTAATGCTGATGCTGGCGGAAGAGCCATGATTGAAGTAATTGAGCAATACAGGAATAATCCATCAATGAGCATATTCAAGAGCCTGAAGCGCGATGAATTCCTGGGCTTAATGAAACATGCATCTGTGATGATTGGCAATTCAAGCGCAGGCATAATCGAGGCTGCGAGCTTCAAGCTTCCTGTAGTTAATATTGGCACAAGGCAGAGCGGAAGGCAGAGAACATGCAATGTAATTGATGCTGATTATGACAGAAAAAAAATATTAACCGCAATAAAAAAAGCTCTTGATGACAAGAAGTTCAGGTCTGCTCTTAATAAATGCAAAAATCCTTATGGTGATGGGAAATCAGCCCAAAGAATTGCAAAGCTACTTGCTGAAATCAAGATAAATGATAAAATCTTACAAAAAAGAATCACATACTAAGAAATGAGGTGTTATTATGGCTGATAGATTTTCAAACTGGAAACCTCCTGTGATTAAGGAGGGAAAACTAACTAAATGGAACTGGATGGTTCAGGGAGTTAAAGGGCTTAAGCTCGGAAAGAATACTGATATTGGCGCTTTCACTTACATAAATGCTAGCTGTGGAGTTGAAATAGGTGACAATGTCCAGATAGCAAGCCATTGCTCCATATACAGCCTGAGCACTATTGATAACAAGAACGGCAAGGTAGTGATAAAGGAAAATGCTTGCCTTGGCTCTCATAGTGTTGTGATGCCCGGAGTAACAATTGGCAAGAATTCAATTGTTGGAGCTTTTAGTTTTGTGAACAAGGACATCCCTGATAATGTTATTGCACTAGGCATTCCTGCAAAAGTTGTTAAGGAGATAAAGCAAGATGGCAAATAAGGAAAAGATAACTGACAAGAAAGAAATCCCTCTCTCAAGCCCTTTCATCGAGAAAGATGACATCAAGGCAGTTGTTGATGTGCTCAAGACAAGATGGCTGAGTCTTGGTCCAAAGCTGACTGAGTTCGAGGAGAAGTTTGCAAAACACATTGGGACAAAATATGCTGTTGCTGTTAACTCTGGCACGAGCGCTCTTCATATAGCAGTTAAAGCCCTTGGCATCGGCCCTGGTGACGAGGTTATTGTCACTTCTTTCAGCTTTGTGGCATCTGCCAATTGCGTGCTCTTTGAAGGAGCAACTCCTGTTTTTATTGATATCGAGTCAGAAACCTTTAACATCGACCCCAAGAAAATTGAGAAGAAGATAACCAGCAAGACCAAGGCTATTATTCCTGTTGATGTTTTTGGAAGGCCTTCTGACAAGGAAGCAATCCTGAAAATTGCAAAAAAACATAATCTCAAGGTTATTGAGGATTCAGCAGAAGCGCTTGGAGCATCTTACAAAGGAAAAAAAGTCGGGACTTTTGGCGACTGCGCAATCTTTGCCTTTTATCCAAATAAGCAGATAACAACTGGCGAAGGCGGAGTACTAGTGACCAATAGAAAAGATATTTATGAGCTTTGCAAGAGCTATCGTAATCAAGGCAGAGGGACTGATGAGAAATGGCACGACCATGTGAGGCTTGGCTATAATTATCGCCTTAGCGACATAAACTGTGCCTTAGGAATCAGCCAGCTGCAGAAGATTGATAAGATTCTGAAGATGAGAGCTAATGTTGCTGCAGAGTACGCTAAAAGGTTGAGCAAGATAAAAGGGATAAAAGTGCCTTTTGACTCGACAAAAGACTTAAAGGTTTCATGGTTTGTTTATGTTATACAGATTGATGCTTCAAAGGGCGTTGACAGGGATAAGTTTATGGAAGAACTTAAAAAGAGAGGCGTTGCCTGCTCTGATTATTTCAACCCAATCCATTTGATGGAGTTTTACAAGGAGAAATACGGCTTTAAGCCAGGAGACCTACCTGTGTGCGAGCAAGTTGCAAAGTTAACCATTGCATTACCATTTTACACAGGCATGAGCGAAGATGATATTCAGTATGTGTGCGATAAGGTTGAAGAAGTGCAAGCATATTTATCTGGCAGGTAATAATAAAAATAAAATAATGATTACATAAAATAAATTAAGAATCATAAAAAAAACATGAATCGGAGGAGAAAAATATGACTAACATTTTCAAGGGAAAAGACATTCTTGTGACAGGAGGGACAGGCTCCATAGGCTCAGAGATAGTAAAACAATTGCTCAAGTGCGAGCCTGACAGAGTAAGGATACTTGACCATGACGAAGGTGGCCATTTCAGGATTAATCAGGAGATTCCGCCAGATAAGATGCATCTGATAAGAAACCTTGTCGGAGACATAAGGGACAAAGATCGTGTAATGCGGGCCATGGAAAAAGTAGACATCGTGTTCCACGCAGCTGCGCTTAAGCACGTCCCGTTCTGCGAATACAATCCTTTTGAGGCAGTCCAGACCAATATCACAGGAACCCAGAACCTTATTGAAGCAGCAATACATCACCAGGTCAAGATTTTCATAGGCATATCAACTGACAAGGCAGTTAATCCTATTAACACCCTGGGAGCCACCAAGCTGATGAGCGAGAAACTGGTAACAAGCGCGCCTATTGGCTTTTCCCCTTGCGTATTCTGCTGCGTTAGGTTTGGCAATGTGCTGAACTCAGTCGGCTCAGTTATACCGATTTTTAAGAGGCAGATTGAGAATGGAGGGCCTGTCACTATTACTTCCAAAGAGATGACACGTTTCTTCATGAGCATGAGCGAAGCAGTTAGGCTTGTACTGAAGACTGCTGAAATGGCAAAAAAAGGAGAGACCTTCATATTAAAAATGAAAGCCTTAAAAATAATTGATTTGGCAGAAGTGATGATTGAGGAATTGGCGCCAAAATATAATCATGACCCGAAAAAGATTGAAATAAAAATCATTGGAGTCAGGCCAGGGGAAAAGATCCACGAATCCCTGATGACTGCAGAAGAAGCAGAATATATGGTTGAAAATGAGGAAATGCTGGTGTTGTATAATTCAATATTAGCAGATTATGGCAAGAAGAAGATTCAGAAAAAGAATAACAATGCTAACCACAAAGACTATAATTCAGGAAACATACCCTTAATCTCAAAAG
Organism: uncultured Methanosarcinales archaeon; assembly: GCA_964354085.1. Classification (GTDB taxonomy): domain Archaea; phylum Nanobdellota; class Nanobdellia; order Woesearchaeales; family SM23-78; genus SM23-78. The sequence goes on along the minus strand of CAYGYA010000065.1, from coordinate 45,315 downwards.
ATGATATAAGAAAGATTCTGCGCCAGCAACAGATTGTCTGATATTGCTTTGATGAGATGGAATAATAGAGTAGCAGTGTTCACTTTCTTAGAGAGATATGCTTTGCTAAATCCTTAATTTCATTGATATTGATAATCTTGAAAATAAATATCAAGGCAAGATAGAATAATCCTCCTGAAACAATGCATATTGCAGCTGTCAGATAAATACTTGAAACAAGCAGTTTACTTAGGATAACTATTAATCCTAACATGAGCATGCCTGCAATAAAGGTTCTAAGCCAGGCTTTCCAAGGAATTTGGACCTCAATAAATTCTCTTATTTTCAGCATGCATCTTATGGCGACATAGGCATATGTAATGAGTGAAGCTATTGCCGCTCCTACCATGCCCAGCAAGGGTATTATGAACAAGTTAATTATAAAATTGATGAGTGCACCTTCAAGGAGTATCTTGGTTCCTATGGCTGGCTTGCCTATGCCGCTTAAGATGATCGAGGTAATAGAATACAATCCTAAGAACATTATTGCTATAAGGAGAATTTGCATAGCAACAGCCCCTGCTATATAAGACTCGCCAAACATGATATGTAATATAGCCTTAGAAAAAGACAAGGCTATCAAAGTCATGGGCACAAGTATTACAAAAGCATACTGATAGAGTATCTTTAGTCCTGAAGCGAGGTATTGTTTTTTATTCTTTACCCATAACTCTGAGACCATGGGAAAGATAACAGTAGCGATAGATGAGGCAAAGAACTGAAACAGCATCACTGTCGGAACTACAACGTTATATATGCCTACTTCTTCTATGCTCCGAAAGTACGTCAAGATTAGTGTGTCAACATAGATAATAATTGTTCCGCCAATGCCAGAGAGCATCACTGGCAGCCCGAAACTGAGCAATGTCACTGCCAGCTCTTTTTTTAATGACAGCTTATGATTGAAGAAGTTAAAAACCCTGAAAAGGACAAAAGAAAAGACAATTAAAATCACAACATAGGCTAAGATGTGGGAATAAAATACGCTGTATAGGTTTTTTTTAATTGCAAAGAAATATAGCAACAGGGCTAGTATTAGTATGTTCTCTGTAAGATACATAATGGAATAAGCAGTCATTCTCTGGAATGCCTGAAATATTGACCTTACTATCCACCTAAGGTTTGAGAACAGCATTATGATTATGAAAAAGATCATCACCTGCTTTGCAAATGCGACCTTGAAGTAATTCTTAGCCAGGAAATCAGATGATAATATGAGGATGATTGCGAGAACTGCGACTGAGCCTAATGATGCAATCAGGGTTATGGCAATGGAATTTTTTATCTTGTCATGCTTTTTTCTCACTAAAAATTCCGGTATATACTTCACCAGGGATTCAATCATTCCAAAGCCTATGAAGACTGACAATAAGCTTATCAGCGTGAACACTGAGAAGAACAAGCCGTACTCTGCCACAGTCAAATTCCTAGCAAGAACTATTCTTATAAGATAGCCTAGAAAAGCAGCTATTATGTTGATTACAAAAACAAGTATGAATGCCCTGACAGCACGCTTAGTATAGGACATTTACCTCCCAACTCCCTTGTACTCAAAGCCTAGCTTTTCAATATCAGCAGGCTCATAGATATTCCTGCCGTCAATTATGATGTGCTGCTTCATGAGCTGTTTCATCTTCTCAAAGTCAGGCTCTCTGAATTCATCCCACTCAGTAAGGATAATGAGTGCATCTGCTCCTTCTAATGCCTCATAGCCATTGGCTGCAAAATACACTCCTTTCTTGAAAACGCTCTTTGCATTTTCCATTCCCTCTGGATCATAGGCTCTGACAATAGCTTCTTCTTTTAGCAGCTGGTCAATCACAGTCAGGCTTGGAGCTTCTCTGATATCGTCTGTCCTTGGCTTAAAAGCAATGCCCCAAATAGCAATGGTCTTGCCTTCAAGAGCTGGCAGGAACTTCTTAAGTTTAGGCACAATGCTTCTCTTCTGCCTCTCATTAATGTAATCAACAGTTCTCATCAGGTTAGAGGTCAAGCCATACTGCTCAAGCATCTGGCTGAGAGCTTTGACATCTTTTGGGAAGCAGCTTCCTCCATAGCCGCAGCCTGCTTGCAAGAATCTTGGTCCAATCCTTGTGTCCAAGCCAATGCCCTTGGCAACTACTTTTATGTCTGCGCCGATGTGCTCGCACAGCTGGCTGAACTCATTCATGAAACTAATCCTGGTTGCAAGCATTGCATTGGCAGCATACTTTATGAGCTCTGCATTCTTCTCAGTAGTGAAGAGGATAGGCTTGTCAGTCCTGCTCAAGACTTTGTAAAGCTTAGAAATAATCTCTTTTGCCTTCTCGCTCGTAGTTCCAATAATAATCCTTTCTGGATTCTGGAAATCCTTGATAGCAGCTCCTTCTCTCAGGAATTCTGGGTTGCTCACCACATCAAATTCAATAAGCTTGTTTCTTTTCATTAACTCTTCGCTAATAATCTTCTTGACTTTCTCAGCAGTGCCGACAGGAACAGTGCTCTTATCAACAATCACTTTGTAAGAATCCATGTACTTGCCAATGTTCTCAGCGGCAGAATAGAAAAAGCCCATATCAGCCTCTCCGTTAGCTTTAGGAGGAGTGCCAACGCAAATAAAGATTACATCTGCTTCTTTGACAGACTTCTCATAATCTGTTGTGAACTTTAATCTTCCGAGCCTTGCATTCCTCTCAACCAGGTCTCTTAAGCCCAGCTCATAAAAGTGGACTTTTCCTTGATTGAGAGTTTCAATCTTTTTCTCATCAACATCCAGGCAAACAACATCATTACCAAGGTCAGCAAAGCCGACGCCGCTGACCAATCCTACATAACCGCTACCTATGAATAAAAGCTTCATATTAAAACCTCCTTTTTAAGCCAAATAGGAATAATATTACTATCAATAGAAAGAGGAGAAAGAGTGTTTTTAAAGCTTGTGGAAGGAGGTTCTGCAAGGTTTCCAAGGTTGGCACCATTTTATGCAAAGGCTTCAATTATAAAAAACATCTAACACGAAGGAGGGGGACATGCCCCTTACGGGGAGCCGAAGCACTAAAAAACAACAGTGCGCCGAAGCCGGGTGCCAACCGACAAGAAAAATGTTAAGAAGCATGTAGTAGTTAGTCTAATTGATATTAAGAGGGATATTTGCTTTTACACATACCATTATCGCAATAAGGAAGTCCAGGACCTCGGTCACATCTGATATCATTAGTTGTGCATTTCTCATTGATATTAATGCAACCACAATCACAAGAGCATATGCAATCATCATCAGTCATACATGAGCGGTCACAACCTGACGTATCCCTGTTTTTACATGGAGGAGCACAGCCTGAAAGCAATAAAGCAAGTAAAATAAGATAGTGCCATTTCATAAATAAGAGAAATAAGCATTATTCTATTTAAATTTAACTAAAGCAGAATATAAACCGAAAAAACAATAACCTTTTTAAATGGTAAATATCTCCTGGGATATTGGACGGTCATAGCTGCGTGGTTACACCTGTTCCCATTTCGAACACAGAAGTTAAGCACGCACACGTTCCGGGGCGTACTGCACTTACGTGTGGGAGACCCGGAAAGCTGTCCTACTTTCCTAATCTCAATTCATATATAAAAAACAAAAAAAAGAAAAATTATTTTATCACTTCATCTTTCTGGCAAGCTCTGCACCATCCTCCATCATGAGCTCATCATCGCCAAGAGGCTCGTCTGTGACTTTCACAGTGTTTGCCAGTATGGCGTTGTAGTACTCTATTGGCTTGATGCTGGTTATTACTGTCTGCTGTATGATGTACCTGCCGTTCTTGCTCGCTTTTATCCTGTTCTGGATGAGCGGCATTCTTCTGAGCTGCTCTTCTTTCTTACTGCTTAATCCCATATTGAATCACCTCGTGTTCTTTTGATGAGAATAAGTAATGAGGTGCTTAAAATAATGCTATTATGAAAAATCGGAGAAATTCCAGCTAAAACAGAAATGTTTTAATTAATGCAAGGGAGGATCTACACCAATTATAACGCTGGTAACAATGCCTTTTCTATTTTTCTCCTCAGCTGACCTGGAAGTCAAGCTCACCACCAAGCAAAGCCCTTCTCTTGGCTCCTGGCCATGCTCTTGAATCATCTTGTCAAACTCGGATTTTGGAACTGACGGGGTAAGGCATTTTTTTAAATCCTCAGCTATGTTATATGCTACTCCAACAACATATTTAATATCTGCACCTTCAATGCTGGCTCTGCCACTAATTTTCCCATCTGGAGTCAAAGTGTAATTAGACTTATTGTCTGTCTTAAAAGTTCTACCTACATACGGCACGATATACATAATATTAGTCTCTGAACCAAGATTCATCTCAAATAGTAAGTTAATTTAGGGTTTTATTAATTTTACGAATCTTAGCAATAAAGAACAACAAAAATATTCTATTTTTGAGCTTTTCTCAGCTTCGCTAAGAAAAACCCTTGTGTCCCTGCCTTGTGAGGCCATAACCTTTTGCATTTTGATATTTCTTTATCTAATTCTTGGCCAAAAACATTCGTCAGACCAGGGGCTCCTATTTCAAGATTAATCTTTTCAAGAGAAACATTTTTATGGGTTTTTAATAGCCAGTCAATGTTCATCTCATTCTCTTCTGGCTCTAAGGAGCAGGTTGAATAAACTATGATTCCACCTGGTTTGAGAACATTAAGTGCTGATTCCAAGAGCTGCCTTTGAGTCTTGCTCATTTGTCTTAAATCTTCTAATTTTCGTTCCTCGAACCAATTCTCATCATTTGCAAAATTACCAGAGCAAGGAGCATCAAGAAGTATTTTGTCAAATTCCATATTCAAGTCATCTGCATAACGTGCATCTTTCTTGTAAACAATAGTGTTTGTTACTCCGCACCTTTCAAGGTTGTTCTGCAAGCTTGGAAGCCTGGGGTTGTTAAGCTCAAGAGCGATTATTCTTCCTTTGTTGTTCATCATCATTGCTAGTTGTGTTGTCTTGCTTCCAGGAGCAGCGCACATGTCCAGCACCAAATCATTTTCTTCTGGCATAAGTATTTCCGCAGGCAACTGGCTGGCTGTTTCTTGCAAATAATAATAGCCCTGCAAGTATTCAGGCATTGCTCCAACAGCATAATCTGACTCATAATAATAACCGTGCTTCAGGAAAGCGATCTTGGTAAGCTTGGCATTAATCCTTTTGATAAGCTCAGCATCTTTTATCTTAAGAGTGTTAATCCTAAGAGCAGGCTTAAGATTGATTTCTTCCAGGTTAAATTCTTCACCTAGTTGCTTGTACCTTTCTATGAAAACATTCATGATAAAGAGGAGATTCTATTGGTTAATAAATGTTTGTTCTAGCAAAAGATTTAAGAATAATTCAATTATCCATGAAGCAAGAGAATGGTAAAGATAGGCATTATCGGAGGCAGCGGACTTGACAATCCAGATATTCTGAAGAATGCAAAGGATGTTGAGGTAAACACACCGCACGGCAAGCCTAGCAGCCCTTTAAAGATTGGAAAGATAGGAAAAATTGATGTTGTTCTTCTAGCAAGGCACGGAAGAGAGCACACAATCCCACCAACGCACGTCAATAACAGAGCCAACATAATGGCTTTGAAAGAAGCTGGCTGTACTCACATATTAGCAACTACTGCTTGTGGTTCGCTTAGGGAAGAGATTGGTCGCGGAGACCTGGTTATTCTTGACCAGTTCATTGATTTCACAAGGCATAGGCATATTTCTTTTTATGAACAGTTCGAGCCTCATAAGCCAATGCATGCGACCATGGCAGAGCCATTTAATGCTAAGCTAAGAACACTATTAATTGATGGTTGCAAAGAGCTAAAATTAAAGCATCACTCAAAAGGCACAGTGATTACTATTGAAGGAGCAAGATTCTCAACCAAGGCAGAGAGCAAGATGTTCAGGATATGGGGCGCTGATGTGATTAACATGAGCATTGCACCAGAATGCGCACTAGCCAATGAATCAGGCATACCCTATGCGGCTGTTGCCATGAGTACTGACTTCGATAGTTGGAAGAAAAATGAAAAGCCAGTTACCTGGGAAGAGATACTAAAAGTATTTGGTGAGAATGTAACTAAAGTCACAAAGCTATTAACAACAACTATTCCTAAGATAAAATAATAGTCAGCAAAGGAAAATGATGAAACATAAAAAAATAATAAAAGAAAAAAAGAATCTAATCAAGGATTCCATCAGGACTATTCCTCATTTTCCAAAAAAAGGGATAATGTTCAGAGACATCACAACCCTGCTGCAGGACCCTAAAGCTTTCAAAAAGACTTGCGATGCATTCTACAAGCGCTACAAGGACAAGAAGATTGATGCTGTTGTAGGCATTGAGAGCAGAGGGTTTGTGTTCGGAGCAGTGCTTGCTTATATGCTAGGAGTTGGTTTTGTGCCTATTAGAAAACCTGGAAAGTTACCTTATAAGACAATAAAAGAAGAATATGAATTAGAATATGGGAAAAGCACTATTGAGATTCACGAGGATGCTATTAAGAAAGGGCAGAAAGTGCTCATAGTGGATGACCTAATTGCAACTGGCGGAACAATTGGCGCAGCAATCAAGCTTGTTGAAAAACTAGGCGGAAAAGTTGTTGAGTGCTGCTTTGTTGTTGAATTGCCAGAATTAAAAGGCAGGGAAAAGCTTCTAGATTACACGCTCTTCAACCTGGTTGATTTTGAAGGAGAATAAAAAAATATCAGAATTCAACAAGTATCTGTCCTTTATTCTCATCGATACCTTTAACTAATTTGTTATTAGCATATTTCTTTTTTAATTCTTCCCAGCTCATCTTTTTCCTGTCAGCATTAATGCTGCCAAGCAATTCCTTGACTTCCTGATAATGCTCATAGATTAACTCTCCTTTCCTCTGGTTGTCAATAATGCTCTGCTCTGATTCTTTTAATCTTGCTGCTTGTTTCTCAATAACAAGTTTGACTTTGTCTTGCTTGGTCTGCTTTTCCTTTGCCTGCTTGTTCTCTGCAATCATCATAGACTTAGCGGTCAAATTCTCATCTAGCGCGTTGCTAAAGCTGGGATAATCAACTCGCCCAGTAGCGTCTACGCTCAAATAAAATGGGACTATTTCGTCATTTACTTTATTGGCCTTTATCTGCTCATTAAAAAGAGAATATAGTTCTGAGAATAATGCTTCAAACTTATTCTCACTAACCTGTTTCTTATCCTTATCAACGCCTGCTCTCTTGCAAAGCTCTTCTGCGTATAATCCTCCAAGGCCAAGATCAACTGCAAGGCTTTTGACAATTGAGTCCATCTTTGAATTACTTATTGCTTCACGGAATTGAGCTTCACTTATGCTGGTTGAATTAAGCTGCTCAGGAGGATACTCATACTTGGTCCCTCCTCTGACAGTCCTGGCTTCCCAGTTCTGGGATTCCAAAAGCCCTTTAATCTTGTAATCCTCATCAACTAATACCATGTTGCCTTTGCTGAACAATTCGCAGATTAAGAAGCGAAGGCCTTCTTTTGTGTCAAACACAATCTCAAGAATCCTGTCAAAACCTCTTTGTCTAACTTCCTTAATCTTTCCGCTTGCCAGGTGTTTTCTCAGAAACATGCAAAAACCAGGCGGAGTCTCGGGAAATGTTTGTTTGTAATCAGTCAGGTAAGCAAGATTAGGCAGATGAATCCTCAGCATTAGCTTACCAGTGCTAGGCTTGTGAAAAACAAACAAGAATTCTTTTTTGTCCTCAGCTTGCTCATAAATCTTGTCTACTCTTGCGCCTACTAATTGCTGAAATTCCCTGACCAGGTAATGCAAGTCTAGTGAGGTTAGTTCGGATTTCATGACATAAAGGTAAACTGTGGAATATAAAAAGGTTATTGAAGGTAAGAACCACAACCTTTAAATACCAATTAGTATCTATTTGTTATCAATTAATAACTTTTTGTGATTATTATGGTTCAGAAAAAGAAGAAAGCAGAAAAGCCCAAGCCTTCGCATTCTCCCAGGCTTAACACTATTCTCATGGTAGAAAATGCATTGGAGAACATGGATGACAGCATCATTAAGGTTTCTCAGCTGAAGAAGAAGCTTCCGAAACAGATTAATCATAGCACTCTTCTCAATATACTTGATTATCTCCAAAAAAGCAATAAAATACTTATCAGCGTCAAGGGCATTGTTTGGCTGGTGAATGACAACCCTAAGTTCCAGGAAGCACTCCGAAAAGCTCACGATTATGATGAAATCATTGCGGATTTTAAGAGGAGAGGTTTATTAACCAGTTAATCTTCTAAGAATAAATGATTTCGGCAAGCATAAAATTCTCAGATGAAGCAAAAGGCATGTTCTCTTTTCTGGCAGAGAAATCATTATCCTCTAAAAAGGAGAGAATGCTCTTCGACGCGATAAGGGACAAAATCGAAGTAATAAAAAACAAACCTTATTACGGTGATAATGTGCCAAAAAGGCTAATTCCTGAGTATTACAAAGATAAGTACAAAGTAAAAACCTTGTTTCGGATCGAGCTTCCGATATTCTGGAGGATGCTTTATTCCCTTAATGAAAATAAGAACGAGATAGAGATAATAGCCTTCATAATAGAAATTATAGATCACAAGAAATACAACAAGCGCTTCGGCTACAAGAAGCATTAATCACGCAATCTCTTCTGGCAGATAGCTTATCTTGCAAAGTAAATTATTTTTATTTTTCAGCACCTTTAAGAATTTTTTCTAACTCATGCAACTCAGTAATATGATAATCAGCCTTTCCTTTGAGCATGTCAGGCCTTCTTAGAATCTGGACTGTTATCATACCAAGTGCATTGCCAGCAGCTATCTCTGACTCAGGATTATCTCCGATAATCATCACTTCTTTCGGCTTTAATTTATGTTTCCTCATTATATCTGCAAATATTTTCTTCTTGTTCTCATAGCTGCTTGACTCGTCAACAATCACTTCTTCGAATAAGTCTCCAATCTTTAAAATCTTGACCTTTTTTAGTTGCACTTCCTCAAGCCCAGATGTCACAAGTATTTTTTTCTGATTGAACTCATCTAACAATTTGACATCTTCATAAGGAGTTATGTGCAAAAGATCCATGCCCCTGTAAGTCTGCATGCCAATATTCTTTACTTCTTCTGACAAGCCTAACTCCTTTGCTATAATCCTAAAGCCCGTGATAATATATTTTTTCCTTAACAGTTGCTCTTGCTCTTTTGTCAATCCAAGTTTTCTCATCTGAATAATCATTTTGTCAAGAACCTTGATTCCAAGTTGGCTGTAAGTGTCAAATAATGTATTGTCAAGGTCAAATATCAGAAGCTTTATCATCCCCCTGCCTCAGATGCTCATGATTGCTTTTGCAAGCTTGTCAGGGTTATGCCTTGCAAGGTGAATATTATCAAGAAGATCGGTTTTTATCACCTGGAACCTGTGATTCTTAAGATCAGGCTCAACAAACTCTGCTTTTTCCTTCTCATACTCTTTCAGTAGGTTCTCAGAAGGTTTCTTGTTGTTGCAGATGACATAATCAATTACTCCTTTACCCAGGTATTTCTCCATTTCAGCCACATAATCAGAAGCTTTGAAGCCAGTTGCATCTCCTGCCTTGGTCATAATGTTGCAAACATAAATCTTCTTAGCCTTGGTCTTCTTCAAAGCAGCTACTATACCACTGACTAATATGCTTGGCAATAGGCTGTAATGCAGTCCACCAGGTCCTATCACTACCTTGTCAGCTTTGAGTATACTATCTATCGCTGGCTTGTAAGCCTTTGCCTTTGGCACGAGGAAAACTTTCTTTATCCTAAGCTTAGAGTCATGCTTTGGGCTTACTAGGTTTACCTCGCTTACAATCACCTGGCCGTTTTCAAGAATTGCTCCAACATGAGAATCAGTTGTTGTAACAGGCAAAACCCTGCCTTTAATATTAAGTATATGGCCTGCTTCTTCAATAGCATTGGCATCATTGCCAGTGATATCTCGTAAAGCAGTCAAGAATAAGTTGCCAAAACTATGGCCTTCAAGACCTTTGCCCTTACTGAACCTGTACTCAAAGAGCTTCCTAAGCATGCTTGTCTCAGGGCTGAGAGCAATAAGTCCTCTCCTTACATCACCTGCTGGCAGAAAGCCGAACTCATCCCTGAGCCTGCCTGCGCTGCCGCCAGAATCCATCATGTTAATAACTGCAGTAAGCTCAACACTATACTTTTTTAATCCTCTTAGAACAGTGTAAGAGCCTGTTCCCCCTCCGATTACAACGATTCTCTGCATTTATCAAGATACAATAAGCTAGTTTGTATTTATAAGTTTAATGAAAAAGAATACTACAAAAAAAATTATTTTATTACTCCACAACAAAGACCTGGTCATGCTCCCTGACATGGTCCTGGACTTTCATGCCAATGCTTTCTCCTTTCTTAGCCTCTTTGACTCCAACGTGCTCAATCTGCATAGAGTCAACCTTCTGGGTGAAGTCAGTAGTAGCCCCCTTGATATGAATAGTCTGACCTACTTTTAAGACATCTATCAGCTCAATCACAGCCACGCCAATCTTGCTGAAATAATGCGATACTTTCCCAACTTCTCTTTCATCAGCCAAAATACCACCCCCGAATAAAAATAGTGAATTAAGATTAAGTTAAAAAGTTAACGATAAATAGTGTAGAACGAGTAATGATTATCAACCGCAAAATATATATACCTTGAATTCAGAAATAAGGGGTATAGCTATTATAATATTAAAAAGAGGGAAAAGAGGCGAATATTATGTTCTTGACTAAAATAGATACTCTGTTCGATATTGTTGAACAAAAAAAGAAGGCTTATGTGCTTAGCCTGGCAAAGGAATTGGGCATTCCATCATCTAGCGTGATTAAGATTGCCAGGTATCTTGAGCAATTAGGCTTTGTTGAGCTTGATTATAAGAATGTCAAGGGCGCTGCTATTAAGTATGTTAAGACTCCTGAGCCAGAGTTCAAGCATGTTGATGAGACCGAACTGGTCAATAAGTTAAAGTTTTTCAAAAGCTTCCAGAACGTCAAGGCAGCAAACAAGCTCATTTATGACTTGTATAGGTATCTTAAGCACAGGGATGATGCTGAGACCAAGGAAACTTATGTTAGTGTTCGCAAGTACTATGTTGAGAATTTCATGAAAAGCTTTGACAAGAAAATAAAAGACCCTATCACCAAGATTGACAGCTATAACATTGATGTCGAGAGCATGGTGGTTGAGGTTGAAATTGTTAAGCAGGAGCTTGAGCCTGTGCCTTTCTACATGATATCGTTGCTAAGGATAAGCGACATAACACGCATGGTTATTGATAAGATCAAGGAGGATGTTATTAGCAAGATTACTTTTAACATTGTCTTCAAGAGCCATGAAGAAGAGAACATGGTAAGGAATGAATATAAGAGAAAAATCCTTGGAATAATGAAAGAGGTTTTCCCAGACCTTTCAGAGGACAGGATTCATATTTTCAGCGACTATATTGTCCTAACTAGCCTTGGCATGGGTGAGATTGAGTTCTTGCTGAGAGACAAGCATCTTGAAGAGGTTGTTATTAACAATGCTTTTGAGCCAATATGGGTTTACCATAAGAAATACGGCTGGCTTGAGACTAATGTCATTATTGATGATGAAGCAGAGATTGTTCATTACTCCACTCTTGCAGGCAGGAACGTGGACAAGATGATAACCACACTCACACCATTAATGGACGCCCACTTAAAATCAGGGGACAGGGTCAATGCTACTCTTGCTCCCATAAGCACCAAGGGCAATACCATGACTATCAGGAAGTTCGCAGAGTCTCCATGGTCAATCACTGATTTCATCATGACGAATACAATTGATTATTACACTGCAGCTTTGGTATGGACAGCCATGCAGTACGAGCTCTCAATACTTATTGTTGGAGGAACTGGCTCTGGTAAAACCTCAACCTTGAATGTTTTCAGCATATTTATCCCGCCGACTCAGAGAATTGTAAGCATAGAGGATACAAGAGAAATCAGGCTTCCAAGAACTTTGCACTGGGTGCCTATGGAGACCAGGCTTCCTAATCCTGAAGGCAAGGGAGAGATATCTATGCTTGACCTTATTATTAACTCATTAAGAATGAGGCCTGACAGGATTATTGTCGGAGAGATAAGGAGAAAAAAAGAGGCAGAGGTTTTGTTCGAGGCAATGCACACAGGTCATAGTGTATATGCTACTCTGCACGCCAACACCGTGAATGAGGCTATCATCAGGCTCACCACAGAGCCAATTGGAATAGCCAAATCTCTTCTCGGAGCAATTGACCTGATATTTGTGCAGAACAGGAACAGGAGAACTAACACCAGAAGAACCTTCCAAGTGGCTGAAGTGCTGGAAAACGGGGACTATACTCTGCTGTTCAACTATAATTTTAAGGCAGACAAGCTCCTGAAAGTCAAGGATCCTTACATGTTCTACAAGACTATAGAGCTCTTTGCAGGCTTGGACAAGTCAGAGGTTGACAAGGAAATCAATGACAAGATAAAGATTCTGAAATACCTGACAGACAACAAGATAACTAACAATGAAGAAATAGCTCTTATGATAAGCTACTACTATATCAACAAGGATTATCTTATGAAAAAACTTTTCAGCGGCGGTGATAAAAATACAGGATCAGACTGAAGATTTTATCAACAGGCTCTTTCCTAAGCTTAAGGAAAACCTTAAATTAGCACAAATGGATGCTAATGTAGTTTCATTTATCAACAAGTGCTTAATTCTGGCTTTCATATTTGCATTAAACTTTTCAGTTGTGGTATTTTTTGTGCTGTCTAAACAAGGGCTTTACCTATTGACCATTCCTGCTTTTGCTTTCTTTTTTATTGTCTTTTTTCTAATGTTCAAAAGCATACCTAAGCTCAACATAGCCAAGGTAAGACAGGAGATTGAGAGCGACATTTTTGTTCCGAGCAGGATGCTTCTCACTCTCCTTGAAGCAGGCAACTCACTTATTTCTGCGCTAGAAAGCGTTTCTTATACAAAAGCCAAGTCAAGCAAGTATTTTGGGAAAATAGCTTCAGAAATATACCTTGGAAAAAATGTTGACCAAGCCATAGAGGATGCTATCAAATATACTCCGAGCGACAGCTTTCGCATGGTCATGGAGCCCATCAAGAAGTCTTTGAAGACAGGGACAGACATACAAAAGAACCTGCTTGCTACGCTGCAAGAGCTTTCCCAGAATAAGATTGTCGAGATTGAACAGTACGAGAAGAGGCTTAACCCTCTCTCAATGTTTTACATGATTTTTGGCACCATACTCCCAGCAATTGGCATTGTCGGAGTGGTAATAATCATGTCTGTAGCAGGGATAAAAGTGGAATTCTTTCCAAGCCTGTTCATCCTGCTAATCCTAATCCTGATTCTGCAGCTGTTCTTTGTAAGGATATTCAAAAGCACGCGACCGCTGGTGAAACTATGAGTAAAGATGACCTTGTCAACAGGGATGAAAAAAACCTTAGCGATAACCCTGATAAAAAAGATGATAATCCTACTAAGAAGGATTCTGAACCTAAAAGAAAAAGTAAACTTAGATTATTTATTGAGGGCCTGGGGGATGGGATAATCCCTAAGAAATACAGGAAAGGTGTTTTGAAATACCTCGAGCGGGCAAGCATAGAAGGAGTGCCTTACTTTTCATATGGCGTGGCAACAATCATAATTTTTCTTATATCAGTTATCCTTGATGTAATTCTAATGACAACAGAATTATTTGTAAATGCCTCATTCGCTATCCCGTTCCTGTTCCTTTTGTTGCTGCCAGTCATATTTACCATTATCTCCCTGGCCATCATCATCATGTATAAACTGTATCTTGAAGCAAAGATCTATTATAAAGTCAGGCAAATGGAAGAAATCTTTCCCGAATTCCTCTCAGAGCTCGCGCTTAACCTGAAATCAGGCCAAAACTTGGATGAGGCAATTGGCAATTCAACAGAAAAAGAATTCGGCTATCTTGGCCAAGAAATGGAGAGGGTATACAAGAAAGTCAGGCTCGGAATAGATATCGAAGTCGCTATAAAGGAATTCACAGAAAGCTTTGATTCTGATATTATCAATGAGACCTTTGACCTAATGGTTACCAGCTGGAAAAAAGGAGGAACCACATCCCAACTAGTTGACAGGCTTTATGAAAACCTGGAGATGATAAGATATCTTAAAAAGAAAGTTGTTGCAAGCGTTACCAGCTACAGGATATTCCTGTCAATTGTGACCATATTGATTGCTCCTGCCATGTTTGCGTTGTCCTATCACCTTATTTCCCTCATCAAGTCAATAACAGGCACTATTTCAGAGGTTTCATCCAATGTAATCCTCCCCATCAGCATAAACGCAGTTAGAGTAAATAACAGCCATTTCATGTGGTTCTCAGCCCTAGCCCTGATCATAATGTCAGTGTGCACTGCGATGATAATATCAATAATAAAAACAGGCTCTATCAAGGAAGGTTACAAGCAAGTGGTGCTCTTTGCTGCCTGCTCAGTCATCAGCTACAGGATATGTTTGACCATATTCGAATTATTCTTCTCAATGTTCAATATTTAATTTTTGATTTTTTGCAAAGAAAAAAAATATTTATAGTTCAGCTAAAAGGTTAGCCCAACATGCCAACTTCAAATATGATTGGAATCAGTGGAAGCGGAGCCTATTTCCCAAGGCAGGAAGTAGAGGTCAAGCAGCTCGCACAGAAATATCATCTTAATTATCTTCAGCTTCTTAAGGACCATGGCATAAAAAGAATACATGTGGCCAGCCCTAGTGAAAGCGAGCTCTTCATGGCAATCAGGGCCACAGAGGAAGCCTTGCGCGACTCAAATTTGAGCCCTAAGGACATTAATGTGGTAATATTCTGCAAAGGGATCACAAGGCAGAAAACCGCAAGAACCATATCTTCGCAAATCATCCAGGAGATCAATGCGACAGAAGCCTATGGCTTTGACATTGAAGGAGGACTTATAGGTGGCCTGCTAGGCATTCAGATAGCCAATGATATGATTAAAAACAATTACTCTACTAAAAATGCCATCATAGTTGCTGCCCAGGAGTTTGATGAGCTGTACCTTTTTGGAGGAGGAGCTGCAAGAGTTAGAAACATGATATTTGGTGATGGAGCAGCAGCCATAGTGCTAAGCAAGGAAGCTAACAATAACAAGATACTTACTTCTAATTTTGTGATCGACCATAATACTAGCTTTATTGATGAATTATTAGCAGAAAGCCTTGCCAAGGATAGCAAGCTACACAGGGTTTTTGAAAAGTTTAGGAGCATAGCTGTGGTTAAGACCATAAGGCAAAAGCAGAGCATGAGCAAGCTAACAGAAAGGTGGGTTGAGAATTCCTACAAGGTGATTGAGTCATGCATGAAATCAATAAATCTTGATGTTTCTGACATAAACCATTTCATAAAAACCCAGCTTTCACTAGAAGAGACAGAGAGGCTGTGCAAAAAGCTCAACATCACTCCTGACAGGATTTTTAACACCTCATCAGAAAACGGTCACTTGGGCCATGCAGACATTCTATACAACCTACATTATACCCTGAAAAACCCTAATCTAAGAAACCTTGACATCATAGCCTTGGTAACAGCCAACTATGACTGCTCATCAGGAGCCATTATTATCAGGAGATAATTCGGAGGGTTGACAAAAACCTAAATGTTTTTGGCACACCCTCCTTAATTTGTTTCTGTTAAGTCTTTGGCAAAGACTTAAGCGAAACTTTTAAATATAGTTAGTATCAATAATTTAAATAGTAAGATAGTTAATATAAATAGAATGAACTAAAAAAGTTAGAGAGGTGCGTGAAAAATGAAGAACAAAAGAGCCCAGCTATCAATTGAAACCATGATCATCTACGGTCTGGTAATATTGGTTACGCTTTCTGTGATTGGAGGACTGCTGTATTTCAACATCCTGGACTTGGGAAGCTATCTTCCTGACAAGTGTGACCTCGGAGGCACTGGTAGCGACCTTAAGTGCGAGGAATGGAGTTTTGTTGCCTCAACCCACACAATTGAGCTTGGCATAAGGAACATAGGACAGAAACCAGTTGATACATTAAAAATATCTGTTACAGACAAATCATCAGTGCAGTTTAGCGGTACAAAAACATCAGCTGATGCAGACGCCACATACAATGACGAACAAATTGGTACGTGCGCTGACTGTGTTTCATTGCCACCCGGAGAAATTGCAAAGGTGACTATTGATACTACTGATGCAATGGCAGGCAAGCTGCTTAGGGGCACTTTGACAACACAGTACAAATTCACTGAAGGCGCAATCACTCAGGAATCAACAGGTTCTATTAGGATAAAAGCTTCATAAGCTTGATAAAAAATATTTATTGTATTTTTTTAATTTTTGTGAGGGTGTGGTAAAGCAAAAAAAGAGGTAGGTATACATGTCAAAACAGGCTCAAATATCCATGGAATACCTGATTTTGACTGGGTTTATCCTGCTGATAATAATTGTTCCTTCTGCCATCTTTCTTTTCTCTTTTGCCAATAAGAGCGTGTACGGCACAGTCAGCACTCAGAAAGCAAATGACCTGGGCAATGGCCTGGTAGAAAATGCAAAACAAATGTATTATCTTGGACTTTATTCAAAGAAAATAGTAACCTATGATGTTCCTGATAATGTAAAAAGGTTTTTTATACTAGAATTCAACCAGACTGGCACCGGCAGGAAGTATTATTATATTGGAATTATAATAAACAATGGAAAAGAAGAAAGCAAGTATTTTATTCCATCAGATGTCCCTTTAATGTCAGTTCCTCTTGCATCTGACCCTAATTCCATGTATGTTGACAACTCAGACAGCTCAGTGTATATAGCTGAGTGTGCTTCTTCATCATGTAATTTCTATAATTTTAAGGATAGTGTGATTCATCCTGGAAAAAAGAAATTCAAGCTAGAGACCAAATATGATAATACTGGCAGTAACGAGGTAAAGGTTAATATCATCCCACTTATTGATTAGAATGAAAAAAGCACAGATATCTTTTGAATTTATTGTATTGTTCACCATTGTCTTCTTCATATTCATATTCTTGGCTGGATTTTTTCCCGGCAGCGTTGACAAGGCATCATCTACAAAAGGGCTTGCTGAAAACCTGGCTAAGGACATTAAGGTGAAAGCCATAACAGCCTCTCTTTCAGAATCAGATTTTGTAACAGAAATAATCATTCCTAACAGGATTAACAGTGCCAGGATTCAGATTGAGCTTCGTGCTTATCCAGATAATATGCTGATTATCAAAGATGGTTATGATCGTGAGGAGCTGGCCAGGGTTTTCCTGCCAATAATAAGCTCAGTAAATGACCTTAATCCAGGCAGGCCTATTAAGGAACTAATAATCAGAAAGAACGCAGCCACTAACAATTTATCAATTGAAGTTGTGAGAGAGATTTAGGATGAAAATAGAATGAAAAACAAACCATTATTTAGTCTCAGGAACGCGAAAAAAGCCCAAATAATAACTTTTGACTTTAGCAGCAGCCTTATTATCTTTGTAATTTTCATAGTAATATTTATGGGCCTTTTTCTTCTAAGCCAAAACAGCGAGAAAAAGCCAGATTTTGAGCTTGAGTACGTGTTTGCCAATCTTGAGAATAATTTGAAGTTTGGCGCTGCTGAGAGAGATTTCTTTGCAGGTTATAGAGTTGACAAGACAAGGCTAGAAAACTTTGCTTCAGCCATTGGCTCAGGCAGCATTAATTCCTATGTTATTGGAATAGTTGGTGAGAGCCACGGCATTGGCTTGGATGAAGCAAGCCATGATGTATGCCTGTACTTTACAGACAATAATAATGCAATACTAACTATCCTTCCAGGCCCGCCAGAAGTAAAAGTGCTTGGCCAGCTAAGGAAAACAGGCAGATCTTGCAATCAGGAAATGATTATTTCAGGCAATGACCCGTGCGACGCTTACAAGCAGGCAATATCCCTTTTCAAGCCAGTGTTATTTGATGAGAAAGATTATAGTAGGAATAGAATACTGCAAATGAACATAGTGATGTGTAAGAGATAAAGAGAATGAAAAATGAAGAAAATGATTAGAATGAATAAAAAAGCTTATATGTTTACC
This sequence comes from uncultured Methanosarcinales archaeon, assembly GCA_964354085.1. Classification (GTDB taxonomy): domain Archaea; phylum Nanobdellota; class Nanobdellia; order Woesearchaeales; family SM23-78; genus SM23-78. The sequence goes on along the minus strand of CAYGYA010000065.1, from coordinate 27,165 downwards.
TTGGACCTGACAATTGCGATAATTATCCTAATAGTGGGCATTGGCATCATATTCTATAATTTTATTTCGGGAAATAAGACTATTTACTTCACAGAGCAATTATCCGAGGATATCATCGGGGTATTATCCTACACCCAAATGAATGACCTGTGCACTAATATTAGTGAGCCTGGCTGTGACTGCCCAAACTACAAGAATCTTACACAGATAGTATGCAGCAACTCGCCATGCATGGGACAGCTAAAAGATGATAATGGAAACCTGCTTTCAATGATGAGCGAAGTAATCACCACAGGCAACTGCCCTGGTGAGGTTGTAAGAGATGCTATCAAGGAAGTATTTGCTAAAAAGAATGTGATAGATGAGAAAAGATTCGGCTTTGCCCTGCTCTACCAAGGCGGCGCAGCGCCGCTCCTGGAATTATACAATACAGAGACTTATCATAATCCACAATAGAAACAAAAGAGAAAGAAATGAGCAAAATAACCAATTCAACAAATAAGGCAAGCAAAGCATTATTCATTGCTATTGCAATCATGGCTTTATTTGCATTAAGCTATGAACTAACTAGCGCTCAGATAACTCTTTTCAACACCAGCTTAAGCTCCCTAAACCTGACTTTCACACAAGAATTCATGACTAAGACTTTCTTTGTAAGGGTTCCCAACGGAACAGTAGCTGAGGCAAGGATGAGAATACAGGGCTTTAATATGCAAGGACTCAAAGGTCTGCCAAGGGACGTCATTATTGTTACAGATTTATCTGGAAGCATGGGTCAAGCGGTTCAAGGAGTAGTAAAGTTAGTTAGTGCACAGGCAGCTGATAGAAGTTTTATCAGCAATGTTGACACCAATTATATTCAGGTAGGACTTGTCAATTATTCAACAGTTGCTACTCTAAACCAACCCCTGATAACAAACAAGGTGACACTTGACAATTCAATAAACAATTACCGTGTTGGTTCGTATACAAACCTAGGAGCAGCTCTACAGCTTGCAATAAATGAATTGAACAGCGTAAGAGCACAGAGAGTGGGCACTAAGAAATATATTTTGTTGATGACTGATGGATGGCCAAATTGCCTTTCAAGTGGTTCATGCGCAGATAACTCTGACACTAATAGAGCAGCAGAAGCATGGATATTAAGCCTTGCTAGAACTGCTAATAGCAGCAACATCACTATTTTCGCAATCTCATTTGGAGGTTGTGGCACAACATACACTACAGGCGGGGGGGGAACTACTGCTCATTGCTCATTCATGCAGAATGTTTCAAATCAAACCAAAGGAGGATTGTACTTTAATGCCTCAACTGGCCAGGCTTTAATTGACATTTACAATAACATTTCCGAAATAATAGAAACAACCAATCTCACAACGCCCACAATACGCTCTACCAGCCCTTCAAATATCTTTGGCTGGAGCTATCCTGACTTATATAATGGTAATGTCCTTTGGAATGGTGCCTCTTGTGGCAGTGGTGCCAATTGCAATGATTTCAGAAGCCTTGTGCAGGATAATCTAGCCCAGTGCACTCTCAGTCCCTGCGACATCAGGTTTTCAGTCTATTCACTCACAGTTGGAATGCTTAATCTTTCCGAATTATTCATCGAGATAAACGTGCCTCCTGTTGGCAATTATCCCCCAATTGGGAATTGCCTTTTTGTGCCAATGCTCTGTGATCAAGACGTCGCTTACGTAGGCATTGATGATGAGAATACGGGCCTAGTAACTGATGCAAATGATCCTTTGAATACTTTAACTTGGCGGTATAATAATTACTTAATGGAATCATCAGGGGGTTCTCACTTCACTTACAATAATAACTTTAACACTGCCAGGCAATTAGCCTTCCTAGTTGATTCAGCTTATTTGCAGAACCCATTCTGGAGAACTTTTTTCTTTAACATATCAGACCCCTGGGGAGCATCAACTATGTCATGCATCAATGTGAGTTATGCAGGGTGCGCTCTATATTGCGGAAATAACGTGCGAGAAGCCGGAGAGCAGTGTGAGCCCAGCAATAATGATAATAACCCTTATTGCTCACAACAAAATGAGAGCTGCGTGGGACCACAATTAACAACAAGGCCAGACATTTTTGGTAATTGCAATAATGAATGTCAATGCTACAATGACTCGTGGAGTGCTGCACTTTGTGTAGCAAGCAAGTGCGGGGCTATTTGCAGCGATGGACAAACTCAGAACTGCCCGATGTCAGGAGGATTTCCTGGAATACGGGCTTGCAACATCACAACATGCCAATGGAATATTTGCAGACCACTAGGTGTATGTGGAGATGGCACAATAAATCAGGCAGGAGAACAATGCGAACCAAATAATAACGAAAACAACCAATACTGCCAACAAGACAATGAGAGCTGTGACGAATCAAGACTAGCAACAAGACCAGATCGAGTAGGAAACTGCGATAACATATGCGAATGCTACAATGACTCATGGAGCACAGCCATTTGCACAGCAAACAAATGCGGAGCAGAATGTAGTTACGGAGAAACTCAGAACTGCCCAGTACCAGGAGGATTCCCAGGAATACAAGACTGCAACGCCACAACATGCCAATGGAACACATGCACTGCCCTGGGAAGCTGTGGAGATGGAACCATAAACCAACAAACAGAACAATGCGAGCCAAATGATAATCAAAAAAACTCAAACTGCTATCAAGATAATGAAAGCTGTGACGGGCCAAGACTAGCAACAAGACCAGACCAGATAGGGTACTGCAATGGCATATGCGAGTGCTACAATGACTCATGGAGCACAGCCATTTGCACAGCAAACAAATGCGGAGCAGAATGCAGCGATGGACAAACCCGGCAATGCCCAGTACCCGGAGGATTCCCAGGAATACAGGCTTGCAACATCACAACATGCCAATGGAACACATGCACACCAACAGGAAAGTGTGGGGACGGAACCATAAACCAGCAAATAGAGCAATGCGAAAGAAACAACACAGTAAATAATGCCTATTGCAACCAAGACGCAGAGAACTGCACAGATGCTCCGAAAGCGAGGACAAGAGACTTATATGGAAACTGTAATGCTAATTGCGGATGTGTTAATGATACTTGGAGTGAACCAATCTGCATAGCGGGCATATGCGGAGCTATTTGCACAAATGGAACAAGCCAGCCGTGCAACACAATAGATGGCTATCCTGGAACTCAAACTTGTGATGAAACCAATTGCAACTGGAACATATGCACTACAACTCTAAGCTGTGGAGATAACATCATCACTAACCCGCCAGAATCATGCGAACTTCCAAGCACTAACAATAACACTGATTGCAACCAATCTATTGAACAGTGCTTTGGACCAAAGATAGCAGCAAGAGACTCTTACGGAGACTGCAGTGATCTGTGCACATGCGCATATGATGTTTTTGGAGAGGCTCTTAATTGCTCAGTAGCCAAGTGCGGAGCTAGTTGCGATGCAACCACTCCGCCTGAAGATTGTAATACGGGAGCAGGGCATGAGGGAACAAGAACTTGCGACTTAGCAACATGCACCATGGGAGATTGTATACCAAATCCCTTGCACTGCGAGTCATCAATTCCCAATTACTTATTACACACAGGACAACCCCTTATTATCAACCTTAGCAATATTTTTAACGGAGACACAGGGGGGATAATTAGCATTTCTCATCCTCACATTTCTGCTATTACAATAAATGATAATCTTCCAAGTAGCATTAGCATAACATCTAATGATGCAACATTAGAAACTGTTAATATTAGAGTAACTACTGATGAAGGTGTTGATTCGGACTCGTGCAATGTGACTGTCCTTAATCTCGATTCAAAATGTGACAATCCAATTTGTGAAGCTTATGCAGATTCAGGGGATTTCGAAGGTTTGAATTCATCAGGTTGTCTTGACAATGAAATCTGGGTTACTGACCCATATGCACCAGTAAGAGTATCTGACTATATATCCAGCTACTTGCTCTCGGGCTTTACCTTACATCATCTTACATATGCAGCTGATTTTACAACTTTTGACGGGTTTGGAGGGTCTCCTTCTTCAGGAACCCAGGCAACAACTTTCTATATAACCAATCTTACTAATATTACTCATGGCACTGAAAATGGCTCAGTAATCAAAATAACCTTTGATGAGTATCATAACCCTTCTCAAGATTATGTAAGAATATGCCCTAAACTAAAAAGATTCCATTACTACATTGGAGAGCTTAGCTATGAGCCAAACTCAACCTTGCTCATTGCTGGCTCAAGAGCAGTCACTGGATATTATGAAAAAGATGGCTTTGTATTTAGCAAAGGTCCATATATTTTTATAGCAAAAGTATGGATGAAAGAATGATGGGAAAAACACGTAGGCTGACTAGACTGAATAAGAAAGGAGTATTTTATTCTATTTCAGCAGTATTGTTCCTGATTTTCTTGGTGATTGTTTTTAACAGCAAGGCACAGGTGTTGAAAAAGGATGAGGAGTTCCATGTTGAAAGAGTAAAAATAATTATCATGGACCATTTTGTAAGGGATTTTGACAGATACTATGCAGAGAATATATTGCAGACAGCAGCCAAGCCTGCCTTGATTAACCTGACCAGGGATTCTCCTTTTAATAGGAGCCAGCTAATTGATTTGATGACAAATGGTTTTGACAGCGATTCTGGCTTGCGCATCAATCCCTTGCTAGCTACAAATGAGAATTTTCAGCAATCACTAGCAACCCTTTCCTTTAAATTAGATAATGCAAGCTTCAGTTACAGGCTTGAAAGTGCAGAGCAGCTCACTTATGATTCGATAAGGCTTAATTTCAGATCAAATTATTTCTTCAGTGCTTTTGATACTAACTGGTCAAGAATAAATAAGATTGTAAGCATAAATGTGTCAGTGTACGGATTGTGGCATCAAGATTTTAGTGAAATAATCGACAGCAGCTGGGTTGAGAATTCAACAAGCGGCTGCTATATTAATCAAATAATCTCTCCACCTCCAGAACCATCCTGTGTCAGGATGAATATAATGCCTTTGGCCCCAATCCCGATTCCGACTCCTTGAATTCAGAAATCTAGAAATAAATCTTTAGAGACCGAAAGTCTTCTCGAATTCTTTCATCTGATTGAACTTCTGGATAAGGGCAAATCCTTTTTCTGTAAGAACCAGCATTTTTCTTTCATCCTTTGCCTGCTCTTCAACAAGATTTTTTTGTATTAACTCATCAAGATAAAGTCTCATCTGGGTATGAGAAAGATTGGCTTTGTACATCAAATGGGTTGGCTTAATTCTTCCTCCTTTATTTCCAATAGTTAGGAGCATATCATACACGATGTCTAATCTACTTCGTTTTCGTTGCATTTGTTGCATTCCTCAGAACCATTACAAATGTGTAGAGAAGGAAAAGATAGCCTATCAGCTGGATGAACTCTGCAAGAACATAGAGCATGTGGTTTGTTGCTGTAAATATGAAGACAAACTGGCTCAGGGTTATTATGCTAAAACTTATGCACAAAAAAAGAGTGTTCTTATAGCTATTCTTCTTGTATTCTAGGAAATATCTCCTAGAAAGCGCTAGAACAAAGATAAAGGCAGTTAGGTAAATAATAAAGTAGGTGAATCTGGTGAAATAGGTTGATATGAGGATGAAATAAGCGATTATCAGATAATTCATTGATAACTCATCTTTTGATGATAGTGCATATATAATGTAAAAGCCGAATAGCGTTAAGAGAGCATAAAGGAGGAAACCTAACGCGGGTATTAGGGAATATGACGTAAGTATATCCCCCCCGAACATTGGAATCAGGAATGGTTTTGAAGACCATTCTTCTGCATGAGAAAGTATGTTGGTCATAATCTTCACTATAAATGATAATCCGAGCAGAACAAAAGCAGCTCCCAGGAACAAGTGTTTTTTATTTCTTTTGTCAAGGGAAAAATTCCTGAAACTGAATATTCCGATTAAGAGCACGACAATAGCGCTAAGGACATCTATTGCTATGTCCTTGCCATAGAACCCTGGTGGGCTGTAAACGAACTCGAGCCAGTAAACCATAGAGTAGTAAAAGGTTAGAATTGATTTAAAAAACTTGTGATATTTTAATCTTGATTATTGCTTCACAGGGTATTTATAAGGGATGTACCCCTATAATTAATACTGTCATGGCAAAAGCGCGAAAAATGCGCCTTTTTGCCAGGAGGAAATTAAAAAAATAACAAATCATGTTGAGTATTTACCTAAGAAGCCTAAGATGATGTGAGGAGGCAGGGTTTTTTACCTCCGTGGTTTAAAAAAAATCATCGTTGCAAGAACCGAAACCTTCACCCTCAAACAACGAAGTCTACCCTAGCCCCTCATTATCAGGCTTGTAACAAACTTATAAACCAGAACCAAGGCAAAGGCATAAACCAGGATTGTTCTAACACCAAGCATTATCAGTATAAAATAAATACCTATAACTACATCTAGTATGCTTAGAAAGCTTCCTCGCATTATTACTCCCTTACCTATGAGATAAGCAGCGCTCATTATTGCAATTCTCCACTCATGCAGAATCCCTAAATGCGTTGCTATCATAAGAGCTGCTACAATCGTATCTAATAATCCTAGAAGAATAAACATAATCATTTTATTTACCTAGGTTTGCTATTTTTCAATCCCTTCTCTTGCAAGAACTCCGTTGTCATATATATGTTTTCCCTTATTCATAAACGTGACATAATCAGCCAAGTCAATAATCTTCTTAGGAATATTCTGTCCTGTCATTACCAGCTCTGTGTGCTCTGGTTTTGATCTAATCATAGAAATTAATTTATCAACTGCAATAAAGTTGCAGCTAAAGGCAGGACCTATCTCATCGAGTACTAGCAAACCGTATTTGTCTTTTTTAGCAATCTCAAAAACATTTTCTACAAAAAGCTCGCATTCATTAGCAAGATGCTCTAATTCTTTTTCTGAATAGGATTTGCATAGGGCAGGGTGGCGATGAGAATACGCCATGTACTTGGCACCCAGCTTCTTGAGAGAAACAATCTCACCAGATTCTTCTTCATACTTAAAGAGCTGGGCAAAAAGAACTGACTTTCCTCTACCAAGCATTCTGGCTGCTAAGCCAACAGCTGCAGTAGTTTTGCCCTTGCCATCCCCTGTATAGACGTGAATATATCCTAAATCATCCTTCATTTAAGCACACTCACTATAGCCGCAGTTAGCAGCGCACTTTATGCATCCTTCCACATTGATTAATGGTCCTCCGCACATTGGGCAGGCTCCTGTCAATCTTATTTCTTCAGAACCTGGAACTCCAGTTCCTATCTCTGCTGCAAGCTCTGCTGCTGGCTTGGTGTAGTTACTTAGCTCAGCTTGCTGCGGAGGCTGTGGCAGGTGCACTCCCATCTCTAGCATGTGCTGCTCAATAGCCCTGCCAAGAGCATCTGCACAAGACAATACTCTGTTAGGCCCAAGGCCAAATGGCCTATGGCAGCTTATACCTTTTAGTTCTAATATTATCTCTTTTGGATGAATGCCTGACCTCAGAGCAAGTGAAGTCAGCCTGCCTATTGCTTCTGCCTGGGAATCTGCGCATCCTCCTGCTTTTCCTATCTGGTTGAAAACCTCGAAAAGCTCTCCTTTCTCATCCTGATTTATAGTAACGTACATGTTGCCGCAGCCAGTCTTCACTCTTCTTGTTGCTCCAATAGTCACAGGAGGCCTTTTTCTTTTGATCAGCGATTCTTTTTTCTCTTCCTTTGCCTCCTCTTTCTTGCTCATAATGTTGAGCACTTGCTCTTGCCTGCTGCCATCCCTATAAACAGTCACTCCTTTGCATCCAAGCTCAAATGCCAGTTCATACACCTTTGCTATGTCCTCTTCTGTTGCGCTATGAGGAAAGTTGACTGTCTTGCTCACTGCATTGTCTGTGTATTTCTGGAATGCTGCCTGCATCTTTATATGATATTCAGGGCTTATGTCGTGGGAGGTTACAAAAACTTTTCTCACATCAGAAGGAATTTTTTCAATATCATGTATTGTTCCTTTCTCACAAACCTCATCCATGATTTCTTTTGAATATATCTTCAATTCTTTTAGCTTTTTTTCAAAGAAAGGATTAACTTCTATAAGCTCGTCTCCTTTTTGCAGTATGTTCTTTCTCTTAAAAGCAATAGCGAACAAAGGCTCAACACCTCCCGAGGCATTGGCAATTATGCTTATGCTTCCTGTAGGAGCAATGGTTGTGGTAGTTGCATTTCTCAAGAGCAGGTCCCTGTCTTTGAAATTCTTTGAGCTCTTGTCATAAATGCTATCCTTGAAATTGGGAAACACTCCTCTTACCTTTGCAAGTTCAGCAGAAGCTTTTTTTGACTCATCATCAATGAACTTCATAATTTTCTCTGCAAGCTTGATTCCTTTCTCAGAATTATAAGGAATGCATAATTGCAGGAGCAGGTCAGCAAATCCCATAACTCCAAGGCCTATCTTCCTGTTAGAAAGAGTCGTGCTCTCAATATGTTTTAATGGGTAGTTGTTCATGTCAATAACATTATCCAGGAAGTGCACTGTTGCATGGATCACTTTTCCCAGTCGCTCATAATCTAATTCTCCTTTTTTTACAAAATTTGCAAGATTGATTGAGCCAAGATTGCATGATTCATATGGAAGAAGTGGCTGTTCTCCGCACGGATTAGTGCTCTCAATCTCACCAATTGCTGGCGTTGGGTTGAATTCATTCATCCTGTCAATAAAGATTATGCCTGGCTCTCCATTGTTCCACGCCATTCTCACAATAAGATCAAAAACCTTTTTTGCGCTTAGCAGAACAGCATCATCTCTTATAACCCCAATCTCATCACCTGTGTGCACATCAATAATCTTCTTGTTATCAGAGCTCAGCCTTAGGGCAGAAGCATCCTTGTGAGTCTGGTACTGGATTAATTCCAACTGTTCTATTGTGAAATGGGTCTTGTTATGAGGGTTGATAAGATTGTAATGCTGGTTCTTGCTCACTGCCTGCATGAACTTGTCAGTCACAGCAACTGAAAGATTGAAATTAGTTATTGCTGTATTGTCCTGTTTTGCATAGATGAAATTAATAATGTCAGGATGGTCAACCTTAAGGATGCCCATGTTAGCTCCTCTTCTTGTCCCTCCCTGCTTTACTTCCTCTGTTGTGTTGTTGTACATCCTGATAAAAGAGAGCGGGCCCGGCGATGTTCCATTGGTTGTTTTTATCCTTGAGCCATTAGCCCTAAGCCTTGAAAAGCTAAAGCCAGTTCCTCCTCCTGATTTATGAACCATTACTGTATCATAAAGAGTCTGCATTATGCTTGACATGTCATCCTCTATTGGCAGCACAAAGCAAGCTGATAGCTGCTGCAGAATTCTGCCAGCGTTCATAAGAGTAGGAGAATTAGGTATGAAATCATAATCGAGCATGATTTTATAGAACTCTTCTGCTGTCTTCTTAATGTTAGCTTTTTCATCATAATTTTTGTCAGCAAGGCTTATATTAATGGCAACCCTTGCAAATAATTCTTCAGGAGTTTCACAAGCCTTGCCACGCTCATCCTTCATCAAGTACCTTCTTTCAAGAACAGTCCTTGCATTATCTGTTATTTCAGCTTTGTTTTTGATAAGCTCTTTTTTTATTTTGTCCATCTCTTCAGGCTCTATTTTATTTTTCATATTAAGACCTCTTATTTTCTCTTTGATGATTTTGCATTGTTATGATTATGACTTTTCAGAAGCTTAACCTCTTTTTCAAACTCTCCTATGTCTTGGAAAGCCCTGTAAACAGAGGCAAAGCGTATGTAGGCTACAGAATCCATCCTTTTCAAGTACTTCATGACCAAATCTCCTATTACTGAGCTCTTGACTTCTTTCAAGCCCTTGTTCCTTAGTATTTTTTCAATCTCATCAACTGCCTTGTCAATCTGCTCAATAGTTATAGACCTTTTTTCACAGGCTCGCAGAAATCCCTTTCTCACCTTTTCCCTGTCAAACATCTCCCTATTGCCATCCTTTTTAATAATGCGCAGGTTAATGTTCTCAAGCTTTTCATAGGTTGTGAAGCGCTTCTTGCACTTCAGGCATTCACGCCTTCTCCTGGTTATGTCTTCGCATGTTTCTCTGGTTTCAACTACTTGCGTATCCTTATGCGAGCAAAAAGGGCATTTCATGAAAAACACCACCCGTAGCGTATTAGGTATTTAAAAACCCCATATCTTGTGTAGAGCTCTTGTTTATAAATATTCTCGTAATCAAAAATATAATATAGAAATAGTATATTCCAAAATAAAGAATAAACAACTCTGAAAAGACTCTAAACCACTAAATCAGCTTATTGCCAGTCTCTGTTTCTGTTATGTGAATGCAGTTTACAGGGCAGACCTGGGCAGCATCCATGGCGCACCCTAGCTCATCAACATCAGCCTTCTTAACCTTAGCCTTAGGAATGCCAGAATCATCATCCTTCATTTCAAAGCTCTCAGGGCAGCTGGCATTGCAAGCCATGCAGCCAGTGCACTCTTCCCTGACAACCTCAATCTTGTACTTTGCCATATTAAACTCTCGCATTATATAAACTAGAGAATTGTTTATAAAACTTATGTTAGATTAAGGCATCTTTTATTTACTGATGACCTTATTAATCTCCTCAACCATCTTGTCAATCTCTTCTTCGCTCATGCCATGAGCCTGGCAGCCTTGCTCTAAGCTCTCGTACGCTGTCATGCCGCAGCCAATGCAGTGCATTCCATTCTTGAACATGATCTCTACTGCCTGAGGATATCTAGAAGCAAGCTCTCCTATAAGCATTTTCTTGGTAACAAGCTGTTTTGCCTCTTTCTTCACTGCTTTCTTGCTTACTGTTTTTTTTGCTGATTCCGATATCTTCTTAGTTATTTTTGCCTTAGCCATAATAAATCACCTTGAAAAGATGGGTAAATGGGCTGTTTATAAATTTTTAGAAAGGGCAGATAAGGCATAGGATTTAACTAGAAGTGGGATGATCGTATTTAGAAAACTTTATTAGCATTGACTCTTATCTTGTCATCATGTGGGTGTTGAAATTAAGGTTGAGTTGTGAAAATTTCTTATTAGGAGGCTTAGCCCATAAGTTTAATGTGGATCTTACGGGTTATCCTTTAGGATATTATAAGAAAGGTAATGATTTGTATTTGACGACAGCCGGGTTGATCATGGGTGATGAGAAAAACAAGAAATTGCTTATTGAATATCTTAAGAAAAGCGATAATTTCTCTAATATTGAAATCAATGGAGATTTTGTTGTGAGTGTAGCTAAGCAACCCGCACATCTCGAGCAGGTCTATAATCCTAGATTCATAAGGCCAAATCCTGATTTTATTTCGCATGAGGGATATCATATTTGGGAATTGGCGAGTTGGGATAAGCAGGACTTGAAGCCGGTTATTGATATTGCAAAGAAGTATCATCAAGGCAAGATATTGAAGCTGAGACAGGAAAAATTAAGAAACATAGCATTCACTTCATTCCTACCGGGATTGTCTGATAAGCAGAAGAAAGCTTTTGAATTGGCTGTGGCTGAGGAATATTACTCTTTTCCCAGGAAGATAACTGTTCATAAGTTAGCTAAGCTGATGAAGGTTTCTTATTCCACATTTCAGGAACATTTAAGGCGTGCTGAAGCGAAATTAGTACCTTCTCTAAAGAAAAGGTGATTATACCGGCTATGAACGGGTAAAATTTAATATGCCTATTAGTACTTCTTAATAGTGGTGATAGCAATGACAAACAAGATTTGTGCTGATAGAACGGAAGATTACATACATAGAATGAATGAAAGAATTCCTATGTATGGAGGATTGGAATTGGTATTGAGAGAAAGAATCGCAGATCTGCCTAGTGAAATAAATGTTTTTGATTTTAAAGAAATCGGATCAAAATATGGACTTGTACTTAAAGAAGCTTTCTTCGGAGTAAATCTTCATGTCAATGGAAAAATTAAGCATGTAGCAACGCCTTTGTTTGTAAATAAGAGAGATAACAGATTAGCGATATTCAAAACATATAAAAATAAAGAAGGCACAGGATTATATTATGCGGAACAATATTGTAAATCGAGATATAAGTCAAAATAACACTTGCCGTATATTTAAATGATGCGTACATAAGATTATTTTAGCTTTTCTCATTTCTTTTTCTTTGCATTATCCAGCATTACCTCGATGAAATTCTTATAGGTGGCGTGTTCCTTGACTTCCTCCTCAAATTTGTCTCTATACATGGAATCGTCAACCAGCTGCCTGTCGATTTTCAGTTGCGGTCTTGGCCCTGACGGCTTTTTCTCATATGCCATGTAATAGTCAAACGGGTCTTCTACAAATCCCTGCCTTGGCTTGATGAATAGAGAATAGTTGAAGAGTCTCTTGTCAAATGATACCTGTATTATGCGCATCTCTCTCAATGCTGGAAAGAGGAACAGAGCAACTCCCAGCCTTGCAAGCCCTGATATTAGGAACAGCACTCTTAGTGAGCTTACGCTATCACCAAGGAATTTGAGCAACAAACCCCCTGTTGTTGCGCCTATAAAGATGGCTATGCCATGGAGCAGGTTAAAGTAGGCAACATATTTGATCCTGTTTTCCCTGGTTGATGCATCATACATAAAATTGCTCACTGCAAGGTTGAATCCGCCCCAGGCAGCCCCTGACATAAGGGCTGCTATCAAAAGCACATAGAAGTTCCCGCTAAAGAAATATAAAAATGGGAATATTGGGAGTAGCAAGCCTGTAATCAGCATTACCATCTTGCTTCCCTGATTATCATTCATCTTGCCCCAGATTCCGAGGAGCAGAAAGCTGGCAAGCACTTCTGCAGCGCATAATATTGTGAATTGCATGTAGGTAAACTTCAGGTATTTGAGCTCATAAACCACAAAGAAAGGGCTGGCTATTGACACTGCAATCCTGAAAAAGCATGCAAAAACCACAAACCTGCCATAATCTGTCTTTCTCAGATTCTTGAGAAAACTTCTCAAAGTAAAAGTATTTTTTTTCATGAAAGCTGGCTGTGCAGAAAATGACTTTTTCTCATGCATCAGGAAAATGAAAAGCCCTGATAACGCTCTTGCTATGAAAGCTACAATGAAAAGGACAGTGAAGCCTTTCAGCGCATTGGTTGCTGAATGGTGCTGGAGAATTGCTCCTGCAGCAAAAGTTGAGATAAAGCCTACAACCGCGATTATCTGGTTTCTCTTGCTGAAAAAGCTTCCTCTTTCATGCTCTGCAACCAAATCTCCCATCATTCCTCTCCAAAGCGGGCTTGCAAAGTAGCCTAGCATGGCAATAAAAACCATGAAAACAAGAACCATTGAGCCTGATGCTCCGTTGGCAAATAATTTCGGGATTAGCATAAGCGGAAGCCATAGTAACGCCTGGAATAAGACTACTGCGACAATCAATAATTTCCTTGACTTGAAAACCTCGTTTGCCTTTATTGCAGAGAGCTGAAAAACAGAGGCTAATAGGTCAGGAACAGAGGCAAGCAAGGATATAACCATTGTAGAAGCCTTGAGGAATAAGGCATAGGGAGCAATGAACGGCGTAGTGAAGCCATCCATTATGTTAAAGAAAGAGCCGTCAATAATAGAGAAAGTCAGGCTTCTCTTTATTTTTTTTGCTTCTGGCTCTTGCTGTTTGAAAGTGTTCTTAATCATACCCGCGTTCAAGAAAGATATTATTTATAAGTTTTTTGCTGGATTATTGCTCGGGAACAAATCTGCATAGTAATCTTTTTAAACAAACAGAAGTTCTTTGCAAGTAATCAAAATGTCATCAATAGTTCAAATAGTAACCCAAATCTTGTCATCATTAACAGTAGCAAGCCAGATAGGAATAATCTTGTTTCTTATTCTTTTAGTTTCAGGAGTCGGGAAAGTTAAGAAGTTTGAAAGGGCTTTTGGGTTTTTGAAGAAGAAAGCCCTGCTCATAGCATTCATAGTCACCCTGACTGCAACGCTAGGAAGCCTTTTCTTTTCTGAGATTGCCAAGTACCAGCCCTGTGATCTCTGCTGGTTCCAGAGGATTTTCATGTACCCTCAGGTTTTGCTGCTGGGCATTGCCCTGTGGAAAAAAGACAGAAGCGTTTCCCGCTATGTTATTCCTATGTCAATAATCGGAGTAATAATCGCTGCCTATCACTATTATATTTCAAAACTAGCGAATATAACTTCTTCTGGAGTTTGCTCTGCCTCCGCAGTAGGCCCTTCCTGCCTTGTGGACTATTTCACTGAGTTCGGCTACGTCACCATTCCGCTCATGGCTTTCACCGCATTCATCATCGTGATTGTGATGGCTTTCTTCTGGTCAAAGAAAGATAAGAAATGAATGAAGAGCAATAATTGCAAAAAATTCTATTAACCATCAATCTAAATTGATTTGATGAAGAAAGCAAATATAGAGGTCAAGGTGCAGAGGAAAGTGCCCCAAGCCCAGTCTACCAAAGTCATTGCAAGAGTATAATTTTTTAGTATCGCATAATTAGAGAAATCATAAACTCCGTATAATACTAAACCAAAGATTGCTCCATACATTGCTGCTGAAGGATAATTCTTTGCAAAAGGAATGACAAAAATAACAGCGCCCAATGCTATTAGCGCCCAAGCTATTAATCCTGACCAAAGCCTTAATGTTCTTGGAAAAGACGAAAGCTGCTTGTCATAAAATCCTTTCATCAAAAGGTTCAGAAAAATAAAATCCATGGCTATTATGAAGATCAGAACCAGGAAAAATAAAATTATTTTATTCATTTTATCCCATCATAATCTCTCTAATCAGTCATTATCCACTCTTGGCGCAAGGACAAACAATAATTGCACTTTATTGGTTTCCTTGTATTCAAGCTCAAGAGGATAATCCTTGGCAAACTGTAGCTTTACCTTGTTGGAGAGCTTGCTGCCTTGTATCATCTTCTTTAGATATTCTATTGAGTATTTTGATTTTACCTTGTCTGTTGCTGTTATCTTTGTTCCTTCACCAGCATCAATTTCAATGTTTGCCTTGTTAAGGTCTCCTGTGGCGCTCACAATAAACCTTTTAGGCTCTGCCATGAAGTTCACAGACTCTCCTACGATATCAGCATCCTCTATTGCCTCATTAAGAATATTAGAGTCCATTGTAATTGTTGCTGTGAATTTGAGCTCAGGCATTTTCTGCTCTTTTTCCTCAACATCTATTAATGGCAAGTGAAAGGTTCTTGTGCTTGTTCCCTTTAGGGTTATCTTGAGCTTGTTCTCCTCAACTTCTAAGGTTATGCTGTCATTTGCTCCTGCTCTCCTAAGCACTTGTTTTAGATTGTTTAAGTTGATGCCAAGAGATTCTGGCTTATTCACATCATATTCTGTGAAAGTGCTTCCCATGAGCCTGAAGACCACCATCGCAACATTAGCAGGGTCCATGGCTATAAGCTCAATATTATCAGGTGTTATCTTAAAAACTCCTTCTGTCACCAGGTCAGAAATAATTGATACGCCTTCTTTCAAGTATTTTGAATCAGCAAGTGTGAGCTTCATGATAATACCCCCATACTATTTATGATAACCCTTATGAGAAGAGAGACATAACACTAATATTTAAGTTTTGTGGTAAGATAAAGTGAGAAACAGGTAAATAAAAAATTCCAAAAGTATATAAAAGAGATCTTAAGTTGGTGTTGAATCGTGACTAAAACAAATAAAACTGTTATCATGACAAAAGCAAAAACAAAAGTAGCAATCGTCAGGTGCGAGAGCTATGATGAAAAGATAGTGTATAATGCAGTAAAGAAAGGTATTGAGCTTATTGGCGGAATAGACTTATTTGTTAAAAAAGGAGAAAATATTCTTCTCAAGGTTAGCAACTTGGCCGGCGCAAAACCAGAAGAAGCTGTTTGCACTCATCCTTCAGTCCTGAATGCTGTGATAAAGATATTACTTGAAAAAAATATCGGTGTTTTCTATGGTGATTCTCCTGGTTTTGAAAAGCCTGTAGTTGCGCTTACCAAATCAGGTCTTAAAGATATTGGCGATAGGTACAGCCTTGAAATCGGTGATTTTGAGCATGGAAAAGCTGTTGATTTCCCAAAGGCAATCGTGTGTGACAAATTTAACATTGCCAATGCCTGCCTTGAAGCAGATGGCATTATAAGCTTGCCGAAAATGAAGACTCATGGGTTAACCAGGATTACTGGAGCAGTCAAGAACCAGCTTGGCTGTGTCCGTGGCTTTCATAAGGCTGCTCTTCATGCAAAATATCCTAATGCAGTAACTTTTTCCAAGATGCTGGTTGACTTGAACAATCTTCTCAAGCCAAGGCTTTGCATAATGGATGGAATAATGGCAATGGAAGGCAACGGCCCTAGGGGTGGTGAACCAGTAAAAATGAATTGCATCATTGTCTCAACTGATCTTGTTGCCGTGGATGCAACCTTTTGCAGAATGATAAATTTGAAACCATCATTTGTTCCTACAAATAAGTATGGCAAGGCTTCAGGCTTGGGGGCTTATGAAATAGATGAGCTTGATTATAAAGGAGATCCCTTGAACAGTTTCATTAACAAGAAATTCAAGATAAACAGGACTCCTGTTGGTGCGAGCATATTCAGGTCATCTGGCAGGTTTGTTATGAATGCCCTCTATGCAAAGCCAGTTATAGTTGCTGAAAAGTGCACCAAGTGCGGAATCTGCGTTGATGAATGCCCTGTTGAAGGCAAAGCTCTTCAATTCAAGAAAAGCAATGGTAAAGTCAATAAAAAAGAGCCCCCTATTTATGATTATAAAAAATGCATCAGGTGCTATTGCTGCCAGGAGATGTGCCCTTACAAAGCAATCTACCTAAAAAAGCCTTTGATTGTAAGAATTCTGAAAAGATAATAAAGAGAAAAAAAGATAATGAAAAAAGATAATAGAATTATTCTTATAAGCTAAAAATTAACCTGCGTCCCATTGCGGAGTATGTGAACTTTGTCTGATTTGTAGCCCATTTCCATGCACAGCTCTTTCATTGCTTCAAGATTCTTAACCTGGGCGTGGGTTGGTATTACATTCTGGGGCTTGAGCAAGTGCACTAAATCTCTTAAATCCTCCCTATAAGCATGGCCTGATACGTGAACATCTGTGAACAGCCTGATTTTCTTGTCTTTGAGAGCCCTATCAAGCTTTCCCCTATTAATAATGTTATTCTCCACAGGTATTACTCCGCACGAGAATATTACGTGGTCTTCTTCTTCAAAGTGATACAGGTTCTGGAATACCATTCTTGAAAGAATTGCCTTTGGTTCGCCTTGGTGGCCTGTCACAATGAACAATTGCTTTTCAGGATGCTTCACTTTCTTAAAGAACTTGCTTACCTTGCTTCCATACCTTATGTGCTCTGCCTGCTTCTCAAAATCAATTATGCCTGCTCTCTGGGCAGCGCTTATGTATTTGTCAAGAGACCTGCCAATGAATACAGGCCTTCTCTTAAGCTTCCTTGCAAGCTCAACAATGCTTTTCAATCTTGCAATATGGCTTGAAAATGTTGTTACAATAACTGCCTTGCCTTTTGAATTCACACCCAGCAACACATCTTTAAGCATTTCCTTGGCAATGCTCTCGCTAGGAGTCTTCATAGGAGTGTTTGCATAGAGAGAATCGACAATCAGCACCTTAACTCCTTTTTGGCCAAGCTCAGCTAATCTTTTGAAATTAGGCTTATCCCCTAGTGTTGGCGCATTGTCAAGCTTGAAATCATTGGCATAAACAACCGTGCCATAGGGTGTGTGCACTGCGATTATTACCGTCTGAGGTACAGAATGAGTCACATTAACGAATTCCACAGTTATCTTGTCAGAAACCTTGAACTTGGAATTAACAGGATGAGACACAAGATTATTTCTCAAGGATATTTTTTCGTTTTGAACAACTGAGCTGAGAACTTCAATAGTATACCTTGTTCCATGAATATCTGCCTTGAACTTGTTGCTGAGAAAAGGCACAGCACCCAGATGGTCAAGATGAGCATGGCTTATGCAGATTGCTTTTATCTTACCCAATAAGTCCTGGATAGAATGAATATTTGGGACAGCATTGACATGAATCATTGCCTCTGCCGACATATCTTTTTTCTCAACATCCTCAGACTCCTCCGTGTAGGCAATATAATTATCCATGTGCAGGCCAAGGTCAAGCATTACAGCTTCGTTATCAACTTTTACAACTGTGCAATTCCTGCCGATCTCAGAATAGCCACCCACCGTGATTATTTGTAAACCCATGGTTGTGCCTTAATTAATGGAGTTTTTAAAGGTTTGTATTAAATAAAAGAATAAAAAAACAAAAAAATTATTTTCCACCTACTTGATCAAGTATGGTATCTATTTCCTTCTTAGACCATCCGCGTTGGATAAGGGAAACCTCTATCTGAGCCCTTGGCATTCCTTTTGCCACCGCTCCCTTAATATATTGGACGATTTCATCTGTGGACTTCTTGCCTGTGTCTTTCTCTAGCTCTGCAAGGTCGTCTTCAAAGCGTTTCAAGTCAGCTTTTTCCTTGCCAATCAGGGAAGTAAGTTTCCTGAGCTCAAGCAGGATAAAGAACAATCCTAATAACAGGAGCACGCATAGCACTAGTAACATTTCAAAGATAGGAACTCCCTCAATGCCAAACACATATGCCATTTTAAAATCACCTCATTTTAATATTTGTTTTATTCATTAACCTTTTATTTTTTCTGGCTCATAAAAAATACATAGCCTGAAATTCCAACTATGACAATAAGCATGAAGTAAAATAAGTATTTGACGTTAAATGCTCTTTTATTGCCGCCAAGAACCACAAAAGAAGTTGCTTCACCTATTTTTTGCCCGTTCTCATAGAACAAAGATTTAATCTCGTATTTCCCAGCTGGAAGGTCCTGATACAAGTAATCAACCTGGTTAAATATCTGGTTCTCTCCTATGTCATAGGTCTTGCCAGTATCAATGAGATAGGTCTCTTTGCCCTTGTTTATTGTAACATCAATCTCTAATTTTCTTGGAGCATTATTTCTGTTATCCACAATAATTGTTTCATAAGTCCTGCCAGTCTCAATATCCTTGTTAATCTTAACGCTAAACAGAGGAATAGATAAGGTTACAGGAACAGTTTGGACTACGATAACAACGCCATTTTGCACCACCTGGATATCCACTGATGTTTCATCAAGGTTTGCTGGCAAGCTAAGCACCAATCCTTTTTGCTCGCTCATGCCAGGCATAATACTCTGAATAACTCCTGGCTCTCCGCTCCATTTATTAGCAATAATCTTCAAATCATTAACCTCACCCTCCCCTTGGTTCTCTACAGTTATTTTTAGTACATACTGGTCAAGAATTTCAGCGCTTACAGGTTCAATAATAATATTTAGTTGCGGGGGGCCGGCAAGAACCTGCTCTGGTTCAGGCTCAGGGCAAAGCGTTGGGCAGCTTCCTCCACAATCAATGCCTGTTTCATCCTGATTCATGATCCAATCATTACAATCACCTTCATAAAAGCAAATCTCTAATTCCTGTGGCTTGCTCATCGAAGTTCCACAATTATTAGCATCATTACATCTTCTTCTGCTAAAACCATCTGTTTGGCAAGAAGACCACTCATCACAACTCCAGGCTTCAGTACAAGGAGGAGGTAAACTGCTGCCACTTCCTCCACCGCCTCCGCCACTGCTACCAGTTGAGCAGCTCCTACTAACAGAAGGCATATTGTCATCTGTACCGCAATCATTAAGGTCAGTACATGACCTCTCCTGATTGCCTCCTGAGCAAGTGCTCCAGGCATCACAATCCCAATCTTCAATACAAACACAAGTAGAGGGGCAAGGGGTATCACTGCATGTTTCATTTACCCCGTCACAACTATAATCGCAGTAATAGTGTGTAATCTGGCAATCGCTCCAACTGCCATTAACACAATATGTTCTGCCACCACATCCACCGCTTGTTCTACAACTCCTAGAAACAGAGCCTGTGCATTGGCAAGTAGTGCAATTATTAACAGAGCATTCACTAGTTCCGTCGCAATTGCTATCACAAAAATAAGGAGTAGCGCTCACACAATTACCAAAGGCTCCTCCAGTGCAAGTTCTTAATCCTGAACAACCATTACTAGCAGTGCAGCTTCTAGTATCTCCGTCAGCGCAAGAACATGATGGGATAATTACCTGACCATCTTGTTTTGTATTATCTAATAGAACGCTGTTTATGTCTGAGAGTTTTAGGTTATTCAGCACAAGATTGCTTGTTGCAGGATAGCTTGTAGTGTTTTTAAGCTTGAAGATTATGGTTGCAAGCACTCCGCTAGAAGAACTTGAGCTCACATTTCCTAATCTTGAGCACACAACATTCTTTATTAGCCCTGAAGTTGAAAGGTCAGGCTCTATCCAGAAAGTCCTGTACTGGCTGCTGACATTGATAAAAGTTCCTTCATTAACACTAACTACTTCAAGAACATTTGAATCATAGCTCAAGTCAAACTGAAAACCATAAACATCTGCCACGCCACTTATAGTTATATTAATTGAAAAAGTATCGTTGGGGCAAAGGCTTAGGTTAGAGGAAGAAGGAGATACCTGGACTAAAGCAGATGCGCTGCAAACAATAATTAAGAATATTAATATGGTAATAATAAAGTAAGAAGCCTTTTGTTTAAAAAATATCTTTTTCATGATGTTTCAACTCTAGCATTTAAACCTTATCCTGTGTATCTTCTTGCTACAAAGACCAAATCAGTTATGTCAATCATATTATCCTTATTAACATCAGCTCTGGAATCAAAATTCACTTTGCCAAAATTAGTAGCTACAATAACCAAATCAGCAATATCAACTTTAAGATCACCATTTAAATCGCCGCTAACAGTCTGAGGGCAGGATAAGTCCTGGCCATTGCAGTCCTGGTCAATGCCATCTCCGCAGATTTCAGCAGCTCCAGGATGAATAGCAGCATTATTATCATTGCAATCAGAACCAAGGGCACAGCCAACTCCATAACCATCCTGGTCATTATCAGCGCAGGCTGGTGTTCCAGAACTTCCGTCCCAACCAGCAAGCCTCGCCCATAGCCACCAGACAGCCTTGCCTTTCATATAGCAGTTCAAGCATTGGGAGTGAGCGCATCCACCAGGACAGGCAACGCAGGAATGAGTACTGCACCAATCCGTAGCCCAGTTCTTGTCAGTTGTACCGTCTCCGTTACTGTCATAATTGCATGCAGCATCCACAAGCTTATCGCCAAAATAATTACCACTAGGATCATAGCTCTCAATATTAGAGAAATCATAAAGTATACCGTTATTGGCATTCACAAAATTACGTATCTGAGTGGCGCGCAAATTATTGACACAAGCCCATAACCTCGGATCAGTGCATAATGCTTGACCCTCAGTCACATGTCCAGTCATATAGACGAACTTAACATTAGGGAAATCGTGCTCGAACTGATGCATCAATGTCAAGTAAGTGTTTATGTATTCCTCGGATGTTTCCATCTGCCAGCACCATGCCCAGATAATAACGTTCGTCTCAGGATGCTGAGAAAGATAGGCTCTCGTAGCATCTGCCCAAGCAGTATAATTCGTAGAGTAATCATAATGGTATCCGAGATCGTTAGCTATATGCAAGCCACCAAAATCGCCAGCGTAATCTCTCAAGTCAAGAGCACCGCCAGTTCCTCCATTATTCCATGAGTAAAGTGAGCCTTTCTCTGTAAGAAGCATGTTCATGCCAGTAATCAGCTGGCTTCCGTGAGAAGTATGGCCATAAGCGATTGCTAAATTATCTTTTGCTGCCTGAATCCATACCTGGGGAATATTATCGAACTGAGCCACAGAGGCATGGTCAGCGACAATTGCTGCATTCACAAACACTGAAAGTGAAAACAACAAGATACTCCAACTTATTAAAATCTTTTTCATAGTGTTTCACTCTCTGGAAATCAGCTAATACTAACCTGGCCGGACAATACCTGTGCGGATATTGTTGCTGCAGTGGCATCAACTAGCTTGACATTTGAGAGTACTATATTACTAGGATTCCCTCTGGCAAGAGCTCTAAAGTTTACCTTTTTTAACAAGCCATTGCCGCTTACTCCGCTTCCACCTAGTTTTGTGCACGCCACATTCTCAACCAAGCCAGGAGATGCTGTGTACTCAACGCAGAAAGGACGAGACTGGGTAGTGCTAAGGAAGTCTCCATCTTCCAATCCAATGAACTCTAACAACTCAAGGTCATAATTAAGGTCAAACTGATAGCCAAAAAGGCTGTTCACGTTTGATACATCGATGTCAAAGCTAACAGTGTCTCCAGTAGCAACATCTATTGAGCCAGGGTTAAGGTAAAGCGCCACTCCAATTGGTGAAATAAAGCAATCTCCCATGCAATTATCAGCAGTCTCACCCGTTCTTGGCTGGCATACGCCGTTGTTGTTGCACATAGAACATTCTCTTGGGTCAAATGCGCAACTGCCTGTGCATCTTAGGGTTCCGCTAACAAAACCACGGCTCTCACAACTATTTCCATTTAAATCAGTGCCATCACAATACTCAAAGTCTTGATTAACAAAGTTATCGCCACATCTAGGCGGAGTATCGGTAGTACAGTAAGACTCATCAAACATGCAGTTGCCACCGCACGCCAAATCGCCTCTAGTGAAACCTCGGCTCACGCAACTCTGCCCATTTAAGTCACCACCATCGCATTGCTCGTTAGGGGTATTAACATATCCATCACCACAACGAGGAGGTTGGACAGTAGTGCAATTACTGTAATCATATTTGCAGCCTCTAGTGCAAAGCACAGAACCGCCATAATACTCTGAAGGACAGCCCATGCCGACTACAACAGTATCACAATCTTCATTAACACCATTATCATTAGGCTTGCTGACAATACCATCACCACAAATACTCGGAGGCCAAGTGCAGCCAGTTGTATCAATAAGGCAACCAGAGGTGCAACTTAAACTGCCTCCGGCATAACCTAAAGACAAGCAAGTTTCGCCGCCAAAGTCAGGGCCATCGCAATTCTCACCCAGCAAAGTCTGCCTAATGCCGTCTCCACACCTAGGTTCTGGAATAGGCTTGCATAAACTGTAATCCCATTTACAATCTTTGCAAGATACAGGGCCACCAGTAGAGCCATGAGGACAAATATTCAGAGGTTCAATAAAAATGTCTCCATCACACTCCTCACTAAAGCCAACAGCATTAGGCTTCTGAATAATGCCATCACCGCAACGAGGAGTTGGTGGTGGATTATCTGTACAATTGCTGTAATCAAATTTGCAGTCATTAGTGCAGCGCAAAGTACCAGTAGGATAGCCTGAGAATGAAATATGAGATGGGCAAGGCAGACTAACAATGCCATCACATTCTTCACCAGCCTGGTTAACAAAACCATCACCGCAATAAGGTAAAGGTTTCTTATGACCAACACATTTATTATTCTCGCAAGTGCAGTAATCAGCCACTTTGTCTGCAGGTAAAACAGCACACGGAAGAGTTATCTCATTTACAGGCATGCACATGCTTTCTCCGCAAGGGTCTACTTTGCAATCAGTAGCTGTTGTGCATTCAGAAACAGGTATAGGTAGGCAAGCGCCATTTCCGCAGCCATTAGGGCAACGTGTGCAATCATAATATTTCTTATTAAGGGTGCATCTACTGTTCACACAATCATAGCCTTCACCAACTCTGCAAAGAGAACTACCGTAACATTCCATGTATTCAGGAATAGTTGCTATCTGCGGGCAATCCATGTTTGTGTTGCAAGGCATGCCATTTACGCATTTGCTTGTGTCATACTTACAAGTCTGTAAATTACAGCTAATTGTTCCTCCTGTGAATCCAAAGTCTGCGCACATCATTCTGCTAATGCCAACATCGCATTGCTCACCAAGTTCTAAAGCCCCATCACCACAAGCACCAACAGCATGACCTGTGCAGCGGCTGGTATTATAATAACAATTCCTACAAATCACAGAACCAGGACTGCTCTCAAAGCCAAACTTACCACAAGTAATAGCAGTGTTAGTGCTGCCATCACACTGTTCGCCAGGCTCAACTAAGTAGTTACCACAATAATCATAAGGCAAACAATGACTAGTATCAAAAGTACAATTAAGGCTGCACCTTATAGACCCGCCAGCAAAGTCTAAAGCCCGACAGGTTACATTAGCAGCGCCGTCGCAATCTTCACCAGCCTCAACAATCCTATTACCACAGTAATTATAAGGCAAGCAATGACTCTTATCAATGGTACAATTAGAAGCGCACCTTATTGATCCACTAGAAAAATCTAATGAAGCACAGCTAGCACCTCCCAGATCCATGCCGTCGCATTCCTCAGCAAGATTCTTGATTCCTTCGCCACATCTAGGCTCATTAGAGCATCGGGAAGTATTATATTGACAACCATAACATGTTAAAGTACCCATTATAAACCCGAAGTTTCTGCAAGTCTTATTATTGACACTGCCATCACACTGTTCATTAAAGCCCTCAATATTGCGAACAGTGACAGTACCATCACCGCAACGGCCACCAACAGGGCCTACGCAATTGGCAGTATTATATTTACAGTTCTTGTCGCAAGTAACAATGCCTGATGTAAAGTTAGCACTAATCATGCTGCACTGAATAGATATAGAAGGCATAGCTGGGTCACACTGCTCGCCAGGATTCATCATGCCATTGCCACAATAATTAACAGGTGGCACACAAGCAGCGCCAATAGGGTAAGCGACAGCTAAGCATCCATCAGTGCAATTTAGGCAATCATATATCCTCTTGTGAAGAACACATGTATTGTTCTCACAAAGGTATCCTCCACCTACTTTGCATGCATCTTTCCCATTGCACTCTCTGTAACCATCGGGGGCAAGCGCAATCTGTAGGCAATCATTGTATGTATTGCATCTCATAGCATGCGTGCATTTGCTTAAATTTAGTTTACAGTTTGTGCATTCGACTGTTCCACTAAAGTTAAACGCGGAACAAGTCATCCCATTCAAGTTGTAACCATCACACTCTTCGCCAGGTTCTATTAGTCCATTTCCACAGCCTACAGTCACTGTTGGGCATTTGCCCAATTTCAATAATCCTCCAGTTCGTGAATAATACCACCCTTCTGAACTTGTTCCTAAGTTCCTGCAAATAGGATCCCCTTTATTAGGGTCATAGCACAAGTCTCCGCCTCCGATAGGCCTATATCTTATATCAACTTGTGAATATTGATCAAATCTTCTTAATCCTTCACAGCAGCCATACTGGTACTCAGGCGCAACTGTGCCACTCGTATATTCTCCTTCTTTTGCACACCTAGTATTCACACAGGCTCCGTCCCTGCAGCCACTAGGGCAAGTATAAAATATTGAATTTATGTTTTCATTCGTGTTTGCACAAGTGTATTCAACAAGGTTATATTTCTCAGGCCATTCAGGAGATGGTTCAAGTATACAATAATCTGTTACTTCCATCAGTTTTCCATCAACTATTTTTTTAACTGTGCCCTTCAGGTTGAAATCCCTCCCCCCATCAGAATCAGTGCATACAACAGTATTAGCACAATCCTTGGGGCAGGTTCCTATTATGCAAACAGCAGCACAAACCCTATCAGGCGGGCATTGTGTTTGACAACTATCTGCTTCTCCTGTTTCGCATATGTTATTACCACAGCGAACTCCTCCTCCACAAGTCTCATACTTTAGCAATGTGCCTGTCTTAGGATAATACCATCCTTCTGACCTTGTTCCCTGGTTCTTGCAGACGGGAGTTCCTTTTTCAGGATTATAGCATAAAGGCCCTCCACCTACACGATCAGGGTAAGGATAAAATCCTTTTAATCCTTCACAACAACTAACCCTATATTCGGGTGCTACTGTTCCGCTAGCATATTCTCCTTCTTTTGCGCATTTAGTAGCTGTGCAACTTGATTTAAAGACACACCTACCATTTTCGCAAGTTTCACGCACCTTAACTCCAGCACAAACACGCACACCGCATTCTGAATCAGAAGAGCATGTCTTGACACAACTAGTCATGTTATATTGGCAGTTCGAGCATTTTAATGTGCCTCCAATAAAGCCAAAGTTTCTACATGTCTTGTTATTTAAGTCATTGCCATCACATACCTCATAAGCCTCTTTAATATTATTGCCGCATACTGGTTTTGTGCAGCCACTCGTATTCAATATGCAAGATTTTGTGCAGCTAAGAGCGCCGCCAATATATCCTAGGCTATTGCATGTCTTGTCGCCCAAATTAGCGCCGTCACACCTTTCCCAACCAATGAGAACACCATCGCCGCATTTCTGTTGAATCTTTTTTTCCTTGCACATGCCATTTTCACAGCCAGTTCGACAATAGGTTGTATGAGAAGCAGCACGATTATCCTTACAATAAACTTCTCTCAGGAAATATTTCATGAAACAACGGTCTTCTGAATAGAATCCACTAGGTATATCCCCGCTTAAACGTCCTTTAGTAGAATAATCCAGACCCACATCAGTGTCCTCACAAAGAGGCGGCGGAATAGCACTAGCCTCGCCAATAACATTACCTGTGATGCTTATGTCTCCTAAGCTTGCAGGGCTAATCAAAGAAAACATAGCTATTACTGCAACAACAGCAACAACTGACATTAGTATAAAATCATGCTCTACTCTCTTATCAACCATTTTCCCACCCTCATATTTTTATTAATTCTTGATAATATAGTATATATCTCTATTTTTTGGATTATTAGTATAAAAATGTTTCTAAGAAAGAATAAATGCGGGCAAACAAAAATCACTTGGTGATTTTTGAGCCCTTGTTTTCCTAAAACTGCGGGCAAACAAAAATCCTGACGGATTTTTGAGCCCACAGTTACTTAAAATATGCGGGTAACAGAAATTCCTACAGAATTTCTGAACCCTCATTCACTGCGTGAATGCGGGTGACAGGACTCGAACCTGCGTAGACACTGCTCCAAGATGGCGTCTTGTATAGCCAAGACCCCTGGCCTTGTCTGAGCCAACAGCTCTTGAGGCTGTCCCGTTTTCCGCTCCGGCACCGGCGCGCATAAATATCTCCTTTTTCTGCCTTTAAAAACTTATCCTACAAAAGCCTGAATTTACCCTTCTAATGGCTTTCGTTCCCAG
>CAYGYA010000064.1:0-15558 GCA_964354085.1 uncultured Methanosarcinales archaeon | reverse complement strand
TGGTGAACTCATCGCCGCCTACTTCTTCCTTCTTTATCTTGTCTATGGCGCACAGGAAGTCGTGATGAGTGACTTTAGTCCTGTTGTTCCTGATCGCAAAGTAGCCTGCTTCTGTGCATACTGCCTTTACCTCTGCGCCTGAGAATCCTTTCATTTTTTTAAGAAGGGCCTCTGTTTTTATATTCTTGTCAAGGCTCATGTTTCTTATGTGTATCTTGAATATCTCTCCTAATCCCTGGTCATTCGGCAAGGGAACTTCTATTAGCCTGTCAAGCCTTCCAGGCCTTATAACTGCAGGGTCCAGGATATCTATCCTGTTTGTACATCCTATAATCTTTACATTTGCTAATGGCTTGAATCCATCAATCTCTGATAAGAACTGCATGAAGGTTCTCTGTACTTCTCTCTCGCCGCTCGTGCCTATATCAACTCTTGTGGCTGCGAGCGCATCCAACTCATCTATGAACACTATACTTGGTGCTTTTTCTCTTGCAAGCTGGAATATCTCCTTAACCAGCTTTGCTCCTTCTCCTATGAATTTCTGCACTAACTCAGAACCGACAATCTCTATGAATGTACTTTGAGTAGAACTAGCCACTGCTTTTGCAAGCAAGGTTTTTCCTGTTCCTGGAGGCCCGTACAAAAGTATTCCCTTCGGGGGCTGTATTCCTACTTTCTTGAAAAGCTCAGGGTTCTTTAACGGTAATTCAATAACTTCTTTTATTTCCCGTATTTGTGGTTCAAGCCCCCCTATCTCCGACCATTTCTCATCAGGTTTCTCCATTATCACAAATCTTTCAACATTAAAGTTCTTTGAAGAAATAACTTTTTCAATGATGTTAAGGTTTCTCTGCTCAACCAACACGCTCTCGCCAGGAACAAGGCTCTTTATCTCATTTGAAACTTTTACCATGAACTTATTGCCATTTGGCAAAGAAATAATCGCGCCCTTATCAATAATATCAACCACTTCCGCCATCATCAAGGAAGGGCTTCTGAAGCGCTCAACCTCTTCTCTCAGCTGGGAAACTGTTTCTCTGAGCAGCCTGTTCTCTTCTTCTAGTTCATTAGTTGATGTGGTGTATGAATAGAATGAACGCTTCACTTCCTCTTTAAGTTGCATGCAAAATCGAAAATGGAGTTTGGTTTATAAACCTTACCATTACGATAAATAGACGACAAAAAAAATAATTTCGACTAGGAGTTTTTGAAAAAGAAAAAAAGAAAATAAATAGAAAGGTATGATTTTATATCACTAGTTTGCCTTTTTTCATCAGCCAATGCTTTTTTTTGCCTTTTACTCCGTAAATATCAAGCTTTTGCTCTTTTGCATTGATTACGATGTCATAATGATACAGTGTCGCCCTGTCATCTTCAAAGCCAGAGCCAAGAGCTATATGAATCATGCCCGCGATTTTCTCATTAACAATCAAATAATTGCATAATTCTGCTTTTGGGTTGGTGTTAATTGCAAATTCTCCGATTTGGTTGAAGTTAGCTTTCTTCATCTTAATTATTTCTTTTGGCAAGGACTTATTTTTTTCTTGTTTTAGCAATACTTTCATAGATTCATTCTTTTTCTCATGTATTTTCTTGATTACATCCTTTGGCCCGCCAATTATTTTGTAGCCTTTTTCATCGCATTTGATAACCAATGGATTCTTTGAGTTCAAAACATAGCTCTTGTCAATGCTAATCACAACATCACCGTAGAAGGTTCCTTTCATCCATTCTGGTGACAAGAACATTTCTCCTCCAGGAATATTAGCATAGGTGCCTGCCTTGATGCCTTTCTTTAGGTAATGAGGATCCATTTTCCATCTAACATCAACATCAGAGTTCATTGGCACTACATGAGTCTTATTTTTTCTGAGAAGATTAATCTCAAGCTTTGTTTTTGCAGATTCAACCATTATCTTGTCAGACTTATTTGCCAATCCTATCAGAGCATCATTCTTTTTCTTCATCTTAAGCCAGTCAATATAACAGCTGCTGATATAAATGTCTAAAGGAAGAGTGTCTGTGAATGCGATCCTGCTCAGCGGAGCCCTAGAATCAATTTTGGTCTGAGGATACCATGGCAACTGGTAGATTATACCGCCAGGAGAATCCCATCTTGATTTTTTATTAGGAGTTGGATAGCCTATGGTCTCGCCGAAGATGTGCTTGCCAGGAAAGCCTTCTCCTTTGACAAAGAAAGCAACATCATTAGTATCAAACCTGTTTAATCTTAAAAGCTTTGATAAGATCTTGAACTTCTTGAAAACAGGCTCATTAATATCTTTTTCCAGCTCGCATCCAAGAAGAGTTGCTGCCAGCTCACTAGTTCTCTCAGAATGCTCGAGCATAGTCTTCTTTGAAGTATAGGCTGAAAATGGTTTCTTCTTTGCATAGCAAGCAATCCACATGGTCCTAGCGATTGCATATGAGTCAAAGTAGTCTTCCAGAGGATATGTTATGTCCTTGGCTTTCAGGATGACATCAAAACCAATCCCTACTTTCTCATTCTTTTTCAGATCGTAAACCTGATTCCAAATGATTTTCGCAGTCTCTAAAAGCTCGCCCCATTTGTACTTCTTAAACCAGTCAGGCCTGAACTTCAGCTTAAAGTCAGGAGTGATGATAAAGCCTTTGTCATCAGCAATAACAAATACATCAGGCCTCTTGAAAATCTTCTTTATCTCACCTTTTGCTTTCTTATCAGCTTCTGCGATGAAATCACTTAACGCAATTGTTTTCTTGTTTTTAACTCCCTTGTTCAAATCATCAAAAACATCCCAGACATCATTAAGTGCATCCAATGATTTTGAAGGCCCATCAAGCCCCCTGATATGCATTTCACAGTCTAGGTTGTGGAGCGCTCTGCTAAGCGGAGCAATTGAAAAGAAAGCTTTGTCATTCTTTGCCTCAAACACCACAAAGACGTCCTTTTTCCTAAAATTCTTAAGCTGGCTTTGGTAATAAGCAACTGCATCATTAAAAACTTTAAGGTCGTATTTCATGAAAAAGAAAACTGCAACGGTGATTAATAAAGGTTATGGTTTTAAAATTATTTTATGCAAATCAGCTTCTTAGTGCTCTTGGAAAGAATTTCTTTCTTTTTCCCAAGCAGAACATCGTCCTCGATTCTTATTCCAATGCCTGTTTTCGGGTTGTAATAGCCTGGCTCTATTGTGAATATGCTGTTCCTTGCTAGAATATCTTTTGATTTCAATCCAAAGCTTGGCCTTTCATGAATCTCTACACCAATGCCATGACCCAAACCATGAACAAAGTATTTTGCGTCCTTGCCAAAGAGCCTTATTGAATAATTGTAAATCCTCCCCGCATTTAAATTAATATTTGCCTTGTCAATGCATTTCTTTTGAATATCAAGCACCTTGTCGTAAATCATAATTTCTTTTTCACTTGGCTTGCCAAGATACAAGGTTCTAGTCATGTCTGATACATAACCTTTGTATCTGACTCCAAAATCAAGTATTAGAAAGCCTTTTCCTAGCTTAGAGTCAGGATTATGATGAGCAACCACTGCATTCCTGCCACTGGCGACTATTGGCTCAAAAGATATTCCGTCTGCGAGCTCTAAAGCCTTAATCTTAATGAATTTCATGATGTCTGCTTCTGTCTTGAAATTCTTGAAATTCTTAATAATCAGAGAGAATATCTGGTCTGAAATCCTACAAGCGGTTCTTATCCTAACAATCTCTTCTTTTGTCTTGGTTTGCCTGATATAACTAAGGAATTCGCTGACATCACAAGTCTTGAAATGCTTGCTTAGAAATTTCTTCTGCCTGAGCAAAAGATTATTATAATCAACTCCAATCTTCTTAATCCTATGCTTCTTGGCAAAAGCTCTTAAGTCATCATCAAATTTATCCCAATGAACTACCTTAAAGCCATGTGCTTTTGGGCTGTAAAGCTTAGTGAGAATAAGATAATTATCTTTTCTTGTCAAGAACATCAATCCGTGGTCAAAATCTCCTCCAAAAAAATAATTAAAGCAAGGGTCCTTGTTGAACAAGATGATTGCATCTAGGTTTTCTTTCCGCAAGTATTTCTTGACCTCTTGGAGTTTCATAACTTAAAGATAATGCTAGAAGTATTTAAAGGTTATTTAAACAATTCAATAAATAGTTCGGAGGACTTCGGGCGTAGCGAAGAACGTCCTCCTTAAGTTTTTCCCTCAAGGCTTTCGCAAAGGCTTGCACTGGACAGTTCGGCGTAAGACTTATAAAGGAGCCTAATCTGTGACTCATCTTACCATGATCGCTGTTAGTTTGCTCTCTAGCTATGATTACTGTGCAAGAAAGCTTTTCTTAGAGCAGGTTCTTAAGCTGGTTGCTGTTCCCAGGGAGGCTGTTGTTAAGGGCAGCATCAGGCATTCTGTGCATGACAGGACTAGCAAGGCAGAAGAGAGCTTTATTAAGGGAATTAAGAAAGAGTTTAATTACGATGAGCTTGTTGATAAGTACAAGAAGCTTCATTCTGACATATTAAAGGAAACTATTGTTAGGAATAAGAGCAAGTTATCTGAAATTAAAATATCTTTAACTGATTTTTTTAAGGAGAGCTGGCCTTTGGTGTTGCAAGAATCACAGCATAGGGCTTTGAACCTTCACGAATTCATGAAAAAGAACAAGGTTTTTGGAGATGAGCTTTGGAAGCAGCTCAGCCCTAAGATTGAGTCAGAGTTTTATATTCAGTCAGAAGATTTGATGCTTAAGGGAGTTATTGACCAACTAGAAATTTATGATAACAAGATAGTCAGAGAAGTGGTTCCTTATGAGCTAAAAACAGGCAGTGCCCCAAGAGAAGGAGTCTGGCCGGGCCATAAGATCCAGGTAGGAGCTTATATCATGCTCTTAGAAAAGAACAAAATGTTTGTCAGGGATGCTTTTGTCAAGTACCTTGACATTAATGAGGCAAGAGCTGTTGTTATGAATCCTTTCTTAGAGAAAAAAGTCATAGAAGCCCGCGACAAGGTTATTGAGCTCTTTAAGAGCAAAGAAATACCTACGATATGCGATAACAAGACTAAATGCGCCTCTTGCTCTTTAAAAGAGCGCTGTTTTAATGAAAAGTTTATAAAAGAAAAGCTATCACTCATTTCTTGAAGAATATGAAGTATTCCCAAAAATCAGCAGATTTTTGATAAATTGGGCCTGTGGTCTAGCGGCTTAACCTTTTGCAAAAGCAAGAAGTTCCGCACATGATATCACCTTCACATGGCCAGCAAAAAGCTTTTGCTGCCTGAATGCGGTGGAGGTCGCCGGTTCGAAACAGGTTTTTACAGAAAATCTGACGAAAGTCCGGCCAGGCCCATTTCTTAAAATGACAAAGGCTGAAGAACTTGAAAAAGAGCAATTAGAACTTGCCAATAAAGTGGTAAAGCACGACGCTTATTCTAAACTTGAACTAATTGGAGGCTTGGATGTTCGTATCCTAGAGGACAAGGTTATTTGCAGCATCGTGGTATGCAACTACAGAGACATGCAAGTATTAGAGCATGTTCTTGCTGAAAAAGAATGCAAAATACGTTATCTCCCTGGTTTCAGGGCTCAGAATGAACTTGGTATAATGGTCGAAGCTTTTAATAAATTAAAGCGAAAGCCCGATGTACTATTGATAAATGCAAGTGGAACATTACACCCTAGGAAATGCGGATTAGCATCTCACCTAGGGGTTGTTCTTGACCAGCCAGTTATTGGTGTTACAAAAAATCTTTTGTGCGGAAAAAACAAGGACGACTATATTATTCTTGACAATGAGGTTGTTGGCAGAGCTATCTTAACCAAGGAAAAAACAAAACCCTTATTTGTCTCCATTGGGCACAGGGTTTCTCTTGATAAGAGCATTGAGATTGTCAAGAACTGCATGAAGCCAGAGCATAAGCTGCCTGAACCAATTATTCTTGCTCAGGAGATTATTAAGAAAGAAACAAATAGATTAAACCTTAACTCTTAACCTCTTTACGTGAGGGCTTGCCTGCCATAGCTTTTTCTTGTTCTTGATACCTGCCCTCACAATTGCTCCCCTATTTTTTAGGTCTCGTATCCTGGAAGCAGCCACTCCTTCAGACACATTGAATTCCTTGGCAACATCACCTGCTGTTTTAGAGCCAGTCATCAGGAATACTAGCCAGTCCTGCTCATCCTTGCTGAACCTCTTTTCAAATGCTTCAAGCCTTCTCTTCTTATCCTCTTTCTCAAGGTAAATATATGCACTAACATTCACTTTTTGCAGTTCTAGAATCTCTTTTGCACCCCAATAAGTAACCATATAAGTCTTGTTTACAAGGAGCGGATTATTGTCCTTGAATTTCCTGTAGTGAAAATCAAAAATCATGTCAGCATATTCT
This sequence comes from uncultured Methanosarcinales archaeon, assembly GCA_964354085.1. Taxonomy (GTDB): domain Archaea; phylum Nanobdellota; class Nanobdellia; order Woesearchaeales; family SM23-78; genus SM23-78. The sequence goes on along the minus strand of CAYGYA010000064.1, from coordinate 9,200 downwards.
AAGAGCTTTCTTGGGTTGCCATCAGCACATGCAACAAACAGGTTAAGGGCTTCATTGTGCAGTTTGTTATAATAATTAGTCCATCTGGTCTGCAGCCTCAACTTTAATATCTCTTTCATTTCTTCATCATCAAGAGTTGGCAATTCAATAATCCTGCTGCCAAGCCTTTCTTTGAAAGCAGGGGTCACATTCTTAAGATACTTGCTTATCTGAGCAACTACAATGCTCTTAATCTTCTTATTCTCAGGATTCTCCCACTTAGCCCTGGCATCAAGCACCAAGTTCTTGTCTGTTGCCTGAAACTCATCAATGATTAAAACTGGCGTTTTGGAAGGAAATTCCTTAAGAGTAAGCTTATCAAAAAAGCTTCTTTTCTTCTTCAACTCCTCTTCAAGATTAAAATTCTTAGGTAATTCCTGGGCATCTAAATATACGAATGCATGGTTCTTGAGGTTTCTTTGCACTCTAACTAACAATGAGGATTTTCCAGAGCCTGTCAAGCCATTTAGAAAGCAAATCTCTCCTTTGAGGATGTGATTAACCAGCTGTTCTTCCTGTCTTTCCAAGCCAACGAGTAGTGGGCTGGGCCTCACATCCAAGGGATTCTCCTTGAAGCCAAGCTGTTCAAACCACGTGGCCATAATATTGCCTATTGAAAGGGTATTATATAAATCTTACCTTCAAAGTGGTTCATGAGCAAAAACTTTATATACTCCAATAAATTCAATAGGAGTAGAATTTTTATGATTAACTGTTAGGGAGGGATTATTATGGCTGATGAAGATAAGAAGTTTTCAAAACAATTAATAGGCAAGGTCGTGGTTTCTAAGACAGGCAAGAGATTCGGAGAAGTCGGAGATATAGTGTTTGAGACTGGCTCAGGAGAATTAATCCACATGGTACTAAAGAATCCAACAAGCTACACAGAGAGGCTTGAACTAGAGAGAACCAAGGAAGGAGAGCTATTAATACCTTTCAGCGCAGTCATCGCAGTAGGAGACTTCATGGTAGTAGCTGAAGAGGATATTGTTTAAAATTTTTATTATCATATTTCCATTATTTTTTTAACACAACTTTTTTAAACACCATATAATTCTTGTGTTCTTACAATGGAACCAGAGGATATAGCTATTTGGACTGAGAAGTACAGGCCTCATGATTTTGAAGAGGTAAGAGGACAAGATGAGATTGTTAAGCGAGTAGAAGCTTTTGTAAAGAAGAAGAACATGCCTCATCTCTTGTTTGCTGGTCCTGCTGGCGTTGGAAAAACAACACTTTCTTTGGTAATTGCAAAAAAACTTTTTGGTGAGAGATGGAGAGAAAATTTTCTTGAGCTTAATGCCAGTGATGAGAGAGGTATTGATGTTGTGCGTGTCAAAGTAAAGGATTTTGCACGAACCAGAGCTATTGGCGACGTGCCTTTCAAGATTATTTATCTTGACGAATGCGATGCCTTGACAAGGGAAGCTCAGCAGGCTCTAAGGAGAACCATGGAGAATTATACTCAGACTTGCAGATTTATTCTGAGTTGTAATTATTCTTCAAAAATCATTGATCCTATACAGTCAAGATGCACTGTTTTCAGGTTCAAGCCATTGCCTAAAGAGGATATGTATAAGATAATTGATAAGATTGCAAAGGCAGAGAAACTTAGTGTTGACTCAAAAACAAAAGAAGCCTTGTATGAAGTAAGCCAGGGTGACTGCCGAAGGCTTGAGAATATTATGCAAAGCAGCGCCGCAGTCAAGGATAAGATAACAGAAGAAGTCATATATGATGTTGCCAGTGCAGCAGAACCAGAAGAAATAAATGATGTTCTTGCACTCTGCGTCAAAGGAGATTTCGGTGCTGCAAAAAACAAATTGCTTGACACCATGCTTAACCACGGGCTTTCTGGCCTGGATATTATAAAACAGGTTCAGCAGGAAATCTGGAAATTAAAAGACGTGGATAGCAGGAAAAAGCTTGAAATGATTAAGGATTGCGGAGAAGCAGAGTTCAGGATGGTAGAAGGCAGTGACGAGTTCATACAATTAGAAGCCTTGCTGGCAAAGTTTGTTCTGGTTAATAGCAAGTAAATTTTTGAAGATTATAGTTCTAATACTAACGTACGTAAAATAGGTTATATTGAGGGTAATAGGAGTAATCATTATTGCAGTTGATTCTGTGACCATAAATTGAATTGCAGATTGGGCTTGGCCTTACTTGAGGGACCTGCTCATAACCCCAAAAATGATAGTAATACGCATCATAGGGCTTGTAATAAGAAGGTCCTGTGATTGAATAATACTGAGCTTCTTCATACACAAAATATTTTACTGCTGAAAATGCACCCGGGAATAAAAGAAGTAAAGTTATTAAGGTTAATATTATTCCAGAAACTAGTGAATTTCTCATTTTAAAATTTTAAAAAAAATTTATAAAAATTTTTTATACATAGCCATTGTACATGTAGTTGTAATTTTGGCTCGGGTATCTTGAAGCCCAGCCAACATTTCCGCCGTAGGTGTTATAGTTGCCCCATGCTCCGCCCCAGCCGTAATTTGCACTACCACTGTTACTGTATCCACCGAACCAGCTTCCACCGCCACTATTACATGGCCGTGAAGCGTCATAGTATGCTATCGAATTATATCTTGGGCACCCTGGTCCATAGTATGTTCCGGGTATTAGGTTTGGCATGTAGCTACTAGCAAAGCCACCACCTGTTGCTGTGCGACCTCCCACTACTACTCCATACGGTCCCTGACCTCGAACTATCTGTGGCCATGAGCTGCCGTAATACGATGTATAGGCTGATACTGCGCTTGCGCACATCACTATGCTTAGAACAACTAAGCCGAGCAATAATATTTTTTTGTTCATGTTGCTCATCTCCTCCGAATATTTATTAGATTATTACCAAAAAGTAAATACAATTCATTTATAAATATTTCGCTTCTTAACTCCTGCGAAGTGATAAAGAAAACTTGGTTTGAGGGGCTGGCCTAGGCACTTTTTATATCCCTGACAAGAGCTCAGACTGTATGCGAATCGGGATTTCAATGTATTCGCCGTACCTATACCGCGTCCTTATATTAATGATATCCTTATAAGCTTGAATGCTCGTTGGACTGGTTCTTGACAAGGAACAGGTAATAGCCAAAGGAGCGCCTCTAACCAAGGTCACAGCCCCAGAAGCCCCTCCTCCAGCCAATCTGGTGCTTAGCCTTGGACAATCAAGAGAATAGGAATTCTCTTGAACAGGCTCAACAAAAACCTCGACCTTGTTAATATTAGGATTTGCATCACTAAACAAACACACATCTGACAAACTAGAGTATGAGCTTCTTTGGAAAAAAGCTCCACGACCAACATGCTCGATAAAGAAATTAATCTGAACTGTGTTATTGTTAATGGGCGCTTCTTCAACTCTTGTAACGTGCAAGGGAGAACCACTATTACCAACGGGCTTAGATTCCCTTATTGTACATATACCATTATCATCCCAGCTATTGAAAATATTACTTTTCATGCAAAACGTGGCAGTGGCATAGCTCTCATAATCATAGCATATTTCTGCACGAATTACAAGAGAAACGTCTGTAGAGACATCGGGTTTGTAAACAAGGTTATCGAAATTCACATAGGTTATTGCTCCGGGCATTTCTGAGCCGTCATAGTTCCTCTTAGCAGAATCCAGGTTTTGATTAATTGATTGGATGGCCTGCCCTGATGTAAAGCCAAAATTAGTGTAGTCTATGCCCGTAATTCTTGCCATCAAGAAAGGATTGTCAGTACCTGGCCCGACATCAGCCTCCCCAAGATTCTCTAAACTAATTATGACAGAGAAAGGATTAGCGCCAGCATCCAATAATACGTTTGGAGGAGCACCCTCAACTATGCCCATTCGCAAGCCAGTTGTTCCCCCTATAAATCCGCCAATCTCATTGTTCCAAGATTCTCCTGAAGAGCATCCGGCAATGAATAAAGCCGAAAATAAGATAATAGCAATTAAAAGTAGAGAAAAGAATTTCTTAAACATAAAAATCCTCCTTTTGAGATAAAAAAAATAAAAAAATAAAAAATTTAGTTAGTCACGTCCTGAATTACAAGGGGGGTTTCAAGGTACTGACCATACCTGTATTTGAGGTTTATGTTCAGTGGCTCTTGGAATACTCTGCCTGCGCTTGTCCTTGTTCTCTCAATAGTGCAACTGATAGTTGTGGCTGCTCCTTGGTATAGCTTGATTCTGCCACTGTTGCTTCCTGAGAATCTTGAACAAGTAACAGCCAAGCCAGAGTCCTGGAGAGGGGAGACTTCTACATCAACATAGTATTTGTTAAAGTTCCTGGTGCTGAAGTCACAAATCTCTGATTCGACGTTTCCAGTAGGCCTGCCAAAGAACTCTCCAATGCCGACATGCTCAATCTTAAAGTTGACTTGTATCTTGTTCTCAGCCATAGGGTTCTCGACAACACTGGTTACGTGTATTGGCCCTCCACTGTTCTGAGGATTTTTCTCTCCTGTCAAGCTGCAAATGCTAGTGTCCTGAATGCTCTCAAGCACATCATCCTTTATGCAAAGCAAAGCTGTTGCATCAGTCTCATAATCATAGCATATGTCAGCTCTTATGGTGAACTGAGTGTTGCCACGAATATCAGGCATGTATGTCAGGGGCTCGAATAATACAGAAGTTATTTCTCCTGGGAAAATTGTACCGTCATAATTTCTCATTGAGCCCTTTATAGGAGCATCGAGCACTTTTCTCAAATCAGCGTCTGTTGTTCCGAATTGCTCAGGATTAATGCCTTCAAGCCTTACCATAACGAAAGGATTGTCTGTGCCAGGGCCGACATCTACCTCTCCCTGGTTTTCAATTGCAATTCCAAACCCGAATGGGAATGTGTTAGCATCATTGATAATGGGTGGCGGCATACCTTCAATCAAATAGGTATTAAGCCCTACTGTTCCGCCTACAAATGCCGCATTGGCATTACTCCCTGGTTGGGCTGTCTGTGTGCAGCTTGTAGCCAAAAACAGCGCTGTTATTGCCACTGCAAAGATAAACCATTTATTATTTCTATTCATTCTACTCAACCTCCTGTTTATTCTATATAATTTATTATTGCCTTTTTATTATTTTTGGTTTTTTAGCTTATTTAACTTATATTACCTTACTATTATTTATTCTTATCCATTTAAGTACTAGTATTTATGCTTTCTTATTTATTTACCTATTATAATGTATATGTACCTTTTATGAGTATAGTGCTCTTTTTATCATAACCCTCTTTAACATTGCTTGTGAATAGCCATACCACAGCTCCACAACTAGAGGGGTTTGATAGGCGGATTTCAAGGTCGTGTAAGGGATTTGATATGAGCAGATGATTGTGCCCTCACCTGTAGCAGGGTCTAGCCTGACAAAGTTATTAGGAGTGCACTCAAGGATTTGTAAATCACCTGAAACTCTTATGTCTCCTATATACACAATATTCTTATCTTGATTAGTGGTTATGGTAGGGTAATATGGGCTGCACATCTCTAGCTTGCCAGGGTCATACACTTCCCCTCCACCTACGTTTCTTACATGAATTGTGAAGACAACGCTGCTAGGGCTGCTTTCTTGCGTTATACCTGTTATTGCCACAGGTGCACCTTGGCCGCCGGTGCCTATGTATGCTGCAGGAAAACAAACCTTTGCATCTGTTGAAAAGGGAGTAGGATCAATGCAAACAGTTGGCGCTGCATAAGTAGTGTAAAGGAAACAATTAGTTATCATAAAATCAGCGTACATTATCGGATTTGGCCCAGCAGGCCAATTCACAATGTTGCCTTCAAAAGTAACCTCATCAATACCTCCTCCGGGAGTCCGGGGAGTGTTTCCTTCTAAGAAGTATTCTTGGCCAAAGTTCCTTGAGAAATCAATTCCCTGCAGCATGGTGATGAGCAATCTTCCGTTGTTAGCATAATCGAGGTCAAGACCACCAGCACCGAGGGTTACTCTCTGCTGGCCGCTTCTGGTTCGCTGGTAATAGAAATCAATCCCGCCTGCCAATCTATTAAGGTCAAATTCTCCTGCATAAAGCCCCCCTGTACCGAACAGGTTTCTGGCACTAACCTCCAAGGTTCCTCCTGAACCCGAGGTAATGCCGAAGTTATCGCATCTTAAAGAGAAGCCTGATTCACTAAAGCCAATATTCCCAATATCAACCCAACAGGCATTACCGCCTGTTCTGCTAGGATTAATTCCCATAAACTGAAACATGGTAGGATCATAGCCAGATAGAAAAATTCCTCCTCTCGTCCATGAAGATCCAATATTGCGAAGCTCGACTGCAACAATAACATCATTACCAGAGTTAGGAGCGCTAGGACCGTAATAATAAAGAGCATCCATGGGCATGCCTGGAACAAATCTCATGGCAACGCCTTGGTATTGTTGAGTCATACCATAGCACCCGCTCAGGAAAATTGTTAAAAGGGATAGCAAAGCGCACAGGATAAATAAGCCTCTTTTTTTCTTGTTCACACTCATCTTCAAATCCTCTTTGTAGTCAGGAGTATATAAACCTTTTCAAAAACTTGATTGATGATAAATATAAAATATTTACTATAAAATAATTAGCTCACTAACTTGTACCTACGGAAGCTCTAGGTATAATTGTTGTACAGGTATTTGTGCAGCTCTGGAGGTCACTAAAAGGTCGAGTTAGGTTTAAGAGATTACAACAATAACCTCCTTTGTTTACTAGGATATATGCTATGGCATCTGTACCAGCGCCACAGGCACAATCCTTAAGCGCCGGATCTTTGCCTAGTCCAGTAAGAGAACATTTATTGCACCTGGGGTAACATATGCCGTCACTAAGTCTTATTGGCTTATCACCAGGGCAAGGCGGCAGACAACAATAGCTTACCCCTGGGCACCAGCCTGAATGAGGAACACATAAACCCTTAGGATAATACAAGTCATCGCACACTTGTTTACTGCATTGGCAGGCAAATCCCTTTTGGAAATTGATAGAGTGTCCTGGATGATTGGGGTCATCGGGGGGCTGGCAACCTACTCCTGAACTATTTGCACAAGCATCACACTTAATAACACATCCTCCTCCGCCAGCTACTTCAAAATCAAGGCATCCTGTGGAAGGAGCAGATGGAGTTCCATAAACATTAAGCTTTTTAATATCAATTTTTTTAGAGACTGCAGACTGGTAAACATATGAAAGCTTAACATTTAAAGGAGATTCATAATTATGGCTTCCGATAATAAGATCTTCATCATTAACTTCGCACCTGCTAATACCTACATCATTAATAAGCTTTATCGGATTAGGAGTGCATGTAAGGCTTGTTGAAGCAGACAGCGTTGCTTCAATGCTTACTGTGTTAAAATCTTGTCTAGTAATGTCTTGGAATGAGCAAACCCTATCAAGATTAGCAGAACCAACAACAGGGCTCAGCACACTTCCAGTGCCTTTGTTTTGTACATGAATGGTAAAAACAGGCCTTACTGCAACGCTTTCTCCCCCTGAAGTAACTGGCTGGTTCTCAACATCAATCCTTGTGATTGCAACTGGAGCTCCCTGGTCTGACAGGTCAAGGGTTTTCTGATAGCAAACCTGCTGCCTTAAGTCCTGGCCCGCAAGAGAATGGTCAACGCAAACAACACCCGAGAATATAGTGGTGTAAGGATAACACAGGGAAGCGAGCAGCTGAGTGCTTGGACTTTCAATTTGCCCCATAATAGGCCTGGTTTTAAATCCTGGAAAACTAATAAAAGTGGATGAGCCAGAAGGATTCAGCTGCGACCTGCCCACTAGCTGTATCCCGCTGAACACAATGCTATTGCTTCCTCCCTGAACATCATTTGCGCTTGTTATTTCAGAAGCATCAATGTAAAAAGGGTCAAACCCGATTGAGAGAATGCCGTAATTCATTTCAGCAACATCAGAAGCTCCTGCGTTTTCTACCATGAAACCAACTACGAAACGAGAATTCTCATATACCTCAGCCTGCGGCGCCTGGTCCAAGAACTTAAATTCTAATCCTCCTATGCCAGAATAATAATTAGTCGTTGTGACTCTAGAGCCATTGTTCATGCCATTGCAAGAAGATAGAGATAATAATGCAATCAGCAGCAAAAGGCAAAGTGTTAGTTTGCAATATTGTTTCAAATGATACTTTTTCTCAAATCTATGGTTTGACAATTAGGCTCACACTCTTTTCTAGTTTATAACGATATTTTACCTTGCCAATAAAAGTTCTTTTTACTTTTTGAGCTCCGCCAGCAAAGAAGCTGGCAGGGTCTTTTAATTGTAAAAAGCAGCGAACCTGCTCAAAAGTAAGCCTTGGATCACCCAGCGTGTCCCTTGTAAAAATATAATCTGTGTAACCAGTTATGTTTTCATTAGCTTGGGCAATAGGTGTTCCTCGGGTGCAGTCAACGAGACTGAAATCATCAGGAACCATGAGAACGAACTGATATACCTCTCCAATCTGGCCATCTGTCCACTGATTAAGGACAGAAGCTCCAATCGCAGGCTTGCGGGTATTATATGCTCTATCAATAAGTATTGGCTGGGTTAATCCTGAAGAAGCCATGCCTAGATTTACAGGGCCTGGGGTTGAAATAGATTTAGTAGCTGTGGGAATATTTAAGGCAGTATTCACACTCTCGTGTTTTGCATCAAAAGACCTCTTAACTTCCAAATCAACAAAATTATATTCAAGATAAGCCCATGTTTCAAAATCGAAAGTAGCGCTTACCTTAGCAGTATATGAACCTTTTGTCAAATCTGTAAATCTGCAATAAAACGAACTCTGCTCTTCACCCAATATATGGAAGCTTTCGGGAGTGGCCACGCCATCCCCTTTCTTATCAATATAACAGCTAGGAACAACAAATAATTCATCAGTGAAGCTCTTGCCACGGATATCAGCAACCACAGTAGCAGGGCTGCCCTCATAGAAATATTTATCCTCAGACTTGACTCCAGTAATATAGAACCCTACAGGCTCTTCCTCTGTACCGTCAATAGTGCTGGTGTAATAATTAAGGCCGAAATAGCTTTCTGTCTTGTTTAGCCAGGCAGTAGGACTGCCGATTCTCTTTACAAAATTAGAAATCATTGCTTTGCCTTCATCAGCAATATACTTAAATACGGCAGTAGAGCGTGAAACATCTGTTGGCCTTAATCCTAAGGCAATCAACT
>CAYGYA010000063.1:0-10616 GCA_964354085.1 uncultured Methanosarcinales archaeon | reverse complement strand
TGAACCTTACAAGCCTTGCAAGTCCTGCTTTTTTTAGCTTTTCAAGATGGTTAAAATTGCTTGGGTAGCTCAGGCCTGTGATTTCGCTAAGGTTTTCAGCGCTCGCCCTGTCATCATATTCATACATGTGGAGCATCATCCTGATAAGAGCGGCATTGGATTTCTTTTTTGAGTTCCTGCTAAGAGCCAGGTAATCCTCTGGCTGTAATCCCAGCTTTACTGACCGAGTCAGTATTAACTTGGCATATTGCTGTATTGAAGAGTCTTTTAGTGAATAAGCAGGAGAATAAGGTTTAACTCTTCCTCCATGGTCCCATCCGGAATGCACGCTTGTCACGTCAAGAATGTTGGATAATGAGCGTACGCAGTACTGCCTGAGGTTTATCTTGTGCAGAAAGCTGAACTCATCAAGGTAAGGGAAATGGTCCTTTATCTTCCTGTCCATCTCTACCACAGTCATTGGGGTTGGCTCCAGCACTAAGCCTACGATAAAAGCTTTTGGAAAAGTGTTTACTGCATATACTATATCCTCTAATGGTAACATAACCACTTTGGAATGGTGTCATAGTTAAAAAGTTTGCTCATTCTAGAAACATTTATATAGAAAAAAGTTTAAAGAGCCAATTATAAGGAGGGATTATTATGGGTTCAGAGCCTGCAGAGGAAGAAGAGATATTCCAGTATGAAATGCTCAAGGAGATGAGAAAGATTAGCAAGAGCCTCGAGAGCATTAACTCTAATCTTGAGCAGATGAGAAAAGACAAAGTGAAGAAATAGCAGGATTCGTTCTAACAAAAAAACATATAAACTATTGGCCTGCACCTTGTTCTATGCTGTTTTCGCCTAATGAGATACTTGACATTGTAATCATGACCTTGGCTATTGGCTTTATTTTTAAGGATTTTTTTCATTTCACACCTAAAGTTGAGGTTTTAACTCCCGAGTACCTCATGAGGCCTAAGAAGAGGTTTAGCTGGAATGATTTCTGGTTTGCAGCAGCAGTTGTAGCTCCCAGCATCATCCTGCATGAATTCGGTCACAAGTTTGTTGCAATTGCTTTTGGGATGGTAGCTACTTTCCAGGCAGCTTATTTCTGGCTGGTAGCAGGCCTTGTGCTTAAACTTATTGGAGTTGGCTTCATCTTCTTTGTGCCGGCCTTTACTGCAATAATAGGAGCAGGCACTAATCTCCAGTTTGCAGCTATTGCATTTGCAGGGCCAGCAGTCAACCTTGTAATCTGGCTGGTTTCTCTTGTCATACTCAAGACTCATAAGAAGCTGAAAAATAATACTTACCATTTCTTGTACCTGATTAAAAGGATTAACATGTTCTTGTTCATCTTCAACATGCTGCCAATTCCAATGTTTGATGGCTTTTCAGTGTTCTCTAACCTGGCAAAGGTTTTGTTCTGACAATCGAAAAGTTTATATTCTACTTCTGAGTGAATACGAAAAGGTGATGGGGGGAATGGATTATACAATTGCAACTTTCAGAAACAATGCAGCAGACCTAGGAGTCTGGCCTGCCTTGTCTAAAGACTGGTCAAAAACAAAGCAGCACCTTACTGCGAGTCTAGAAGGGCTTCTCAGGCGCATTGGCTTAAATAAAGCTTCTCTGACTAAGGAAGAAAGCAAATTAGCTTATCTTGAGCCAGGACAAAAAGTAATTGTTAATATGCCAGCCTGCCATGATTGCAACTCGCCGCCAATACAAAGAAAAGGAGTTATTATTGAATATCTTGGGATGGAAGACCCGACAAGAGGAAGCATAATCTCTTACCCTCATGAGAACAAATACCTGGTGCGGTTTGAAAAAGGCAATGAGATAACTTGTTTTGAGTCAAACCTTCGCTAAGATAATAATTTTCATAGAAAACATCAAAGAAGAGATGATGATGAAACTCGAACATAATGTTAACAGCACCTTGATTCCTGACATCTTAAGGAACAGGCATGTAATGGTGTTTGAAAAGAGGCTGGATAGTGATGGGCTTCAGGCCAGCAGCGGAGTGATCCAGCAAGTTGAGCCAGGAAAAGGCATTCGTCTAATAGAAAAGACAGGCAAGACAAGGAACATTCCTTTCTGCCACCTTTTTGGAGGGATTGTTTACATCATGGAGCCTCAAGGAAATATTTATAAGGTTCTCTATAAGAATGAAGAAGTAATAGAAGCTTACAAAAACTGCAATTACACAAGCCTGTGCTTAATGCTTGACAAGCCAAGGCAGGAGCTTGTGAATAAGGGCTGCTTCTACTTGCCCCAGCCCAGTGAAATACATGCTTAAGAATCTTTTTAAGCTCAGACCGATTTCTGTTTTCTCATGGATTATTCCAAGCTTCGTTCGCAAATGGTCAAGGAGCAGATAGAGGAACGAGGAATTGTTGATAGAAGAGTTTTGAAAGTGATGGGTGATCTTCCTAGAGAAGATTTTGTTCCTGAGAGCATGAAAGCAAGTGCTTATGACGATAATCCTCTTCCTATTGGTAATGGCCAGACTATTAGCCAGCCTTATATTGTTGCAGAGATGACTGAACTGCTCATGTTAAAGGGAAATGAGAATGTGCTTGAGATAGGAACTGGCTCTGGCTATCAGGCAGCAATACTTTCTAAGCTTGTTAAGAGAGTAATAACTGTTGAGAGAGTTAAGGAACTGGCAGAGAAGACTGGGGACTTATTGCAAAAAAAAGGCTATGGGAATGTTGAGGTTGTTTTTGGCGACGGAACAAAAGGCTATGCTAAAGAAGCTCCCTACGACGCAATCATTGTGACAGCAGCTGCCGAAAAGATTCCTAAGAAACTAATTGAGCAGCTTGCTGGAGGTGGAAGGCTGGTTGCTCCTGTTGGTCCAAGGTATCACCAGGAATTGATTAGAATTATAAAGAGGAATGGCAAGTTAGAAGAGGATTATCATGGCGGAGTGATATTTGTTCCGCTGATAGGTGAGGGTTAGTTCTTGTTTCCGTATTTATTTTTTATAACAAAGTATAAATAGAGGCTTATTCTAACTAGAAAGGATATGGCACTAAAACCTCAAACAAAATTAGGCAAATGGTCTGTGTGGCTGAATGCCTGTTTCTTGATTGTAATTGTTGTTTCTGTTGTCCTGGTCAAGGTGCTTGGCGTGCTAAGTTTTGATGATAAGTGGTGGGATGTGACTGTGCTTATATTCCTGGCCAGCATAGCTGCTTTTGTTACGGGAATAATAGCCATAACTAAAAAAAAGGAGCGCTCTGTTCTAGTCTATATCTCAGTCATTATAGGATTGCTCGCTATTCTTTTTATTCTTTTGCATAGCTTATTTATCAGCGATTAAATATTGTTATTAAATAGCGAAGATTGAGAAGACAGACTATTAGTTAAACTAAATTCTTTTATTTCACTCTATTGTCTTCAGAAATTGATGAGCTATCTCTCCTGCATCTTCTTCAGCGCGTATGCCTGTCCACGGGTCTTCATCAGCCACAATATTGACTACTACAATGTTTGCTCCGTTGAATATTGCGCTCCTGGCTTCTTTCAGGTCAACTCCTCCAGCTGCTGAGATTAAAACGTCATACTTGCTTCTTATCTTGTTGATGTGCTTGTACTTGATAACTTTCCCCCTGGTTGTTTCCTCATCTCTCCCCCTGTGAATCACCACAACATCAGGTGGCTGCTTTAGTTTAAAGATAACTTTTAATGGCTCCTCAACTCCTATCATGTCAATCATTGATATCATGTTAAGGTTCTTGCAAGCCTTGATGAACAAGTCTATGGTTTCTGTTGTTGCGCTTCCGAGAACAGTTGCTGCTGAAGCTCCTGCGTTAAATGCCATTGCAACTTCCTTGACAGCCCCGTCCATGGTCTTCAGGTCAGCAACTATCTTTCCTTTCCAGAGCTCTGCAATCTTTTTTATGCCTGCTGCTCCTTCTCTCTTGATAAAAGGCGTTCCTGCCTCTATTAGAATCCTGTTGTCATAGGGTATTGTCGGCAGAATCCTGTTTACAGATGCAATATCTTCATTAAAAGCTATTTGCAAATACCTTTCCTTATTATCAAGTATTCCCATTGTGGCACTGGACTAAGCCTTCATGAGCTTGCCGATAATCTCTCCGAAGTTTGAGGGCAGGAAGAGAACTATCTTCTCTGACGGGTCAGCAGCAATATCCCTTATTGTCTGCAAGGTTCTAAGCTGGATAGCAGCAGGGTTCTTGCCAAGATTATCAGCAGCTTTTCTCAGGTTTTCTGAAGCTTTGAACTCTCCATCAGCAGCAATAATCATTGCTCTCCTGTCTCTTTCAGCCTCTGCCTGCTTCGCCATTGCTCTCTTCATCTCAGCAGGAAGCTCTATCTCCTGAATCTTAATTGACTCAATATCAACTCCCCATCCAGATGTTTCTGCATCAACAATCTTTTTTATGTCAGTTGCTATTTTTTCTCTTTCTGTAAGAACGAAATCTAATTCAGAGTTGCCAACAACGTCTCTCAGAGCAGCCTGGGTGTATTGCTTTACAGCATACTCAAAATCCTCTATCTTGATTATTGCGTCTGCTGGCTTCTCAACCTTGAAATAAACAACAGTGTTTGCCAATACAGGGATATTATCTTTTGTCATTACTTCCTGCCTTGGGATATCGGCTGTCTTGATACGGATATCAACATTTCTCATGGTCTGTATTACTGGAAGAACCCATCTCAGGCCAGGCTCCTTAACCTTGCTGAATTTTCCTAATGTGAAGACTACTCCTCGCTCATATTGGTATATCACCCTGATCCCAGAGAAGAAAAGAATCACTATCACTATTAACATAACAATTCCAAGACTAATTCCTAAGAACACCATATACAATCACCCCTTTATTAATAGTTGAGACTATTTGATTATTTTTAAACTTTTGGGTTTTACTCTCATATACACTTTAAAGTAGAGAAAAGTTTAAAAAGCTAAGAGAATTGCTCTATTCATATGACACACATAAATTTTGCAAATAACCTGACAGAGAAAGTAAAAACAGATGCTTTAGAAATGCTAAAAGAAGATCCTGAGGATTTTTTCTATAACCCTAATTCTGTCCTTAAGAGGATAATTGCGTCAAAGTATAATAATCATGTTATAGACGATGAAACCCTTGATAAAGCCCTGGAATCAGCAGTGCTCAAGCAAGGGGAAAATGACCTTAAATACCTGCAGCCGCCAAGAAAAGAAGAGTTGCCCTATGCAGACTTCTTGCCAAGGCCAGAGTTCTTGGTATACGCAATACAAAAAAGAATATTCGTAGGAGAGGAAGTGAGGAGTATACCACTTTCACCTGGCACAACCCTGGATGGCTTTTGCAGGCAATATGGCCAAAAAGATTTGATTAACAACCTGAAAAAAGAGCTTAGGCAGATGGCTGTTGAAAAGCCAGGCTCACTCAATGATAACGACCAGGCTCTTCTTGACCAGCTTGAGAATGATGATTTTATGCGCAGAGAAAACCCTTCTTAAGAACAGGTTTTTTTTAATCTCATAAACTTTATAAATAGTTAGTGAACAATCTCTGTTTGGTGAGTGTATGAATAAATGGGTGTATTATTTTTCTGAAGGAAAAGATTCTATGAAGGAAGTGCTGGGAGGTAAAGGAGCTCAGCTTGCAGAGATGACCAGGATGAAGATTCCTGTTCCTCCTGGGTTTGTTATAACAACTAATGCTTGTGCTTATTATTCTTTGAATAAGAAATGGCCTAAGCAATTAGAAGGAGAGGTTAAGAAGAATCTTAATAGGTTAGAGAAGGAGATGAAGCTGAAGCTTGGGGATAGTGTGAATCCTTTGCTTGTTTCGGTCAGGAGCGGAGCTGCTGTCTCTATGCCTGGAATGATGGATACTGTGCTTAATCTTGGAATGAATGATACTACAGTGCTGGGTTTGATTGAGAAGACTAATAATGAGAGGTTTGGCTGGGATGCTTATAGAAGGTTCTTACAGATGTTTGGGAATGTTGTCATGGGTGTTGAGCACAAGCATTTTGAGCAAGTGCTTGAGAATGCTAAGAATACAAAAGGAGTGAAGTATGATACAGAGCTTAATGGTTCTGACTTGAAAAAGATTGTTAATGCTTACAAGGAAGTTATTAAGAGGCATGCTGATAAAGAATTTCCACAGGATGCTTACTCGCAATTAAGATTAGCTATTAATGCTGTTTTTAACTCATGGAATAATCATCGAGCTGTTGTTTACAGGGAATTAAACCATATTACTGGGTTGCTTGGAACTGCTGTTTCTGTGCAGTCCATGGTTTTTGGAAACATGGGAGAAGATTCTGGCACAGGAGTTTGCTTTACAAGGAATCCTAGTACTGGAGAAAATGTGTTTTACGGTGAAATGCTGTTTAATGCGCAAGGAGAAGATGTTGTTGCAGGGATAAGAACTCCTTTGTCATTGCTTGCTCTTAAGAAAAGAATGCCTATGATTTATTCTCAACTAGAAGCTATTAGGAAGAAGCTTGAGGCTCACTATAAAGATATGCAGGACATGGAATTTACAATACAAGAAGGCAAGTTGTTTATGCTTCAGACAAGGACTGGTAAGAGAACAGCTCATGCAGCAGTTAGGACTGCTGTAGAAATGGTGAAAGAGAAGCTGATAGATGAGAAAGAAGCTATTTTACGAGTAGAAGCAAGCTCACTAGACCAGTTATTGCACAAGACACTTGACCTTGTTGCTAAGAAAAAAGCTATGTTAATTGCTAATGGCCTGCCTGCATCTCCAGGAGCAGCTGTTGGAATGGTAGTTTTCAATGCAGAGAAAGCTGTTGAGTTTGGAGAAAGAGGAGATAGTGTTATACTTGTTCGTACTGAGACTTCGCCTGAAGATATTAAAGGCATGAATCATGCAAAAGGAATACTAACTGCTCGCGGAGGAATGACATCTCATGCTGCAGTTGTTGCAAGAGGAATGGGCAAGTGCTGCGTTGCAGGAGTTTCAGAGATGATTGTTAAAGAGCATGAGAAGAAGTTAATGATTAAAGATGTTGAGGTTAATGAAGGAGAATGGATAACCCTTGATGGTTCAACAGGAGAAGTGTTTCTTGGCAAAGTGCCAGTAGTTGACCCTGTACTAAGCGGAGACTTTGGTGTGCTTATGAAATGGGCTGATAAGTATAGAAGACTAGGGGTATGGACTAATGCAGACACACCAAAGGATTCTGCAGTAGCTGTTGGTTTTGGAGCAGAAGGAATAGGTCTATGCAGGACAGAGCACATGTTCTTTGAAGGCGACAGGATAAAAGCTGTGCGAGAGATGATAATTGCTTCTGATGTTGAAGGGCGGAAGAAAGCGCTTGCTAAACTATTGCCGATGCAAAGAAGCGACTTTATAGGAATATTCAATGTGATGAAACAAAGACCAGTTATTATACGATTACTAGATCCTCCACTTCACGAATTCTTGCCAAAAGAAGAAAAAGATATTCTTGAATTGGCAAATGAGACTGGAGTAAGTGTTGATGTCATTAAGATGAAAACAGAAGAACTGCACGAGTTCAACCCAATGCTAGGGCACAGAGGATGCAGGCTGGGGATTATTTATCCTGAGATTTCTGAGATGCAGGCTAGAGCAATATTTGAAGCTGCTTGCGATGTTAAGAAGAAAGGGATAAAAGTAAAACCAGAAGTAATGATACCGCTCGTTGGGATTTTGAAAGAGTTTGAGCTGCAGAAAGAGATTGTTGACAGAGTAGCTGCTGAAGTGATGAAAGAGAAGAAAGTAAAGATAGAATATACAGTCGGGACAATGATAGAAGTGCCTCGAGCAGCAATAACTGCAGATGAAATTGCTAAAGTAGCAGAGTTCTTCTCATTTGGAACAAATGACTTGACACAGATGGGATTAGGATTATCCAGAGATGATGCAGGCAAGTTCTTGCCAGCATATGTGAAGCTGGGAATTTACAACAGAGACCCGTTCCAAGCCATAGACCGAGCAGGAGTAGGAGAATTAATGAGGATATGCGTAGCAAAAGGCAGGAAAGTTAATAAGAAATTGAAGATAGGAATCTGCGGAGAGCACGGAGGAGAACCGAGTTCAGTTGAATTCTGCCATAGGATAGGGCTTGACTATGTATCTTGTAGCCCATATCGCGTACCCATTGCTAGACTGGCGGCGGCGCAGGCGGCTGTGCGAAAATCATAGAATAATTTTTTAATCTGAAACGGGTTGCTTATATTTAGTCATAGTTGCATAAATAATGCCTAAAAGTACCAATGTTATTAGCTGGCTTATGAAAGGAAACCAGAGAACTTGAAAAGCCATTGTTATTATAATCAAAATAAAACCTGCTTTGGATAGGATATATCCGACCTTATTTTCATTTATTGCTTCTTTTTTAGATGCTTCTTTCATTTTTAAATGGTTTTTTAAGAAAATGGATAATAAAATAATTGTGAAAGCCTGTGTCAAGTAAGGTATAAACCCAATAAAGGGTATATTGAAGAACACAGCCAAAAGAATATACTTTCCTGAACCTTTGGTCAATACATACTCTTCTTTTAACATGTTTAATGTGGTGCTTACACCATTTGATTTGATTATTTTTTTCATATTAAGCATTCTCGAAGAATTTAACTGCGAAATCACAGAAATCAATAATCACGTTTTTATCAAGGGCAAATTCTTTTCTATCTCCTAAATAATTTCTTGAAGTAGGCGTTATTTCTTTACCTTGTTTCAATTCTTCGAAAGTAATACACTTGATGTGCTTTTTGGAAACGATAATAAAATAACAATTAGTAAATGGGTAATCTTTCGGCAGATCATTAAAAGTGAATTTTTCATCTTTTCTAAATTTTACTTCAACAAAGTAAACTTCTCCCTTTTTATCCTGAATAACAAAATCAGGCATACGTCTTATGTTATCAGCAACATCGCTTCTGATTCCTTTAAGAAGTTTCATAATTCCTGGGACTGTATTTTCCATTCCATATCTAAAGACAGAGTAACCCAATGATAAAAATAATTCCTCAATGAGCGTTTCAGCAAGTCTTCCTTTTATCATTCCTTCCTTGTAAAAGCTTTCTTTTCTTGAAAGTCCATTACTTTGATTTTTTTCAATCTTTATTTCAGGTAAAACTTTTTGGTGTTTTCTACATAGCGCTGTGCCGAATTTTTGAGTAGAATAAGCATATTCATCTGGTGAAATAGTTTCTTTACATTCTGAACAAAAGTAATTCATAAAATAAGGGTGTGTGCATATTTTTATAAATCTATTTAATTTCTAACAGCGCCTCATTAGCCGGCGGGGTTCTTTCAGGTCTTCGCAGGAATCTTTCCAATCTCATAAACAATGAATACTTTTTCAACTGTTGGAGTTGCTATCCTGCCTTTTTTCTCCATCTTTACAAGCTCATGGCTTTGAAGAATTCTTAAGTCCCTGTTAACCGCCTGCTTTTTCCTGTGCACTAGGCTTGCCAGTTTCTGCACACTCTGCGGGTGGTATTTCTTAATATAGTCCAATAGCTCAGCTCTTTTATTTGTGAATACTTCTATTAGTGTCTTTGAATCCAGGAACACTAATGAATTGTTGGGAATGCTTACTTCCCCCTTTATAATATGGGTAATTAATTCATTGAGCTGTTCTGACTTTTTTTTAAGTTCCATTTTTGAAATTTGCCTTTTCATTGTTATCAATCATCTCCTCAAAATATTGCCTGTATCTCTTATAATTTTCAAATATTTGCGTTACATATTCTTTTCTCACAGCATCCAAATCTTCTGATGTTTTTCCTTCAATTCGTATTGGTTTCGGGTTTCTCCAGAACCTTTGCTCGTGCAAAAACCCGTGAAAGTTATCCACTCTATAGACTACTCTCCACATGCCTCTTATAAGAGCCCTGTAGTTGAGTGCGAACTTGATTAATTCCTGCTTCTCTATGAGCAAAGTAACATCCAGAAAATCTTCTGGTGTCAGGACTGTCGTGAATTTTATTCGTTTCATGCTTCCCTGATCTGCCTTTTGTTTCCATGATTAGTAAACATAATATGTTTACTTTTATATATTTTTCGGTTTAAGCAGATATGAGAACGGGGATTTATATAATGCTGTCATGTATTTTCGTTAATTGTTCGGCATAATCAGAAATCTTTCGAATTCCTATAAGAAAATATTATTGCGCCTCGTTGGCGTGAGCTTTTAAAATTATTCTCATTAATCCTTGTAAAACAGGTTTTGATGTATAACTTTTCTCTCTTTTGTCTCAGTGTTTTCTTCCAGTATTTCTGAGATTCCTGCCTTTCTTCCAAAGCTGCTTTTAATCGTATATACCCTTGATACTGGACTATCAACATTTGTCATGTCAGCTACTATTGCCCGGGTTATTATTCCAAACCTGCGACAATAGTCTATCATATACATGCCTCCAATCATCCCTCTTACCCTGTGGCTTAGAAATCCTATTTCCTCTGTCTTACCTGAGACATATGGCAGGGCTTTTAGAATTGAATCATACAGTTCTACATAAGGTCTTCTTTTATCAGGATAACTCTCAACCAGGCTTATGCGGCTATGGAGCTCGATTATTATTTCTTCAATCAGGGCTTGCTTGTGTTCTGCCATTTCCTGCTTGTCCGTTGTTTTCTTTCTCTTCTTCAAGGCCGTATTCT
>CAYGYA010000062.1:0-39149 GCA_964354085.1 uncultured Methanosarcinales archaeon | reverse complement strand
GGGTGGGTACAAATTGTACATACCCTTCGGATGCAGACTGCTGGGGGAGAGCAATCTATGAATTGTGTTAATACAGAAGGGGCTTTCAGGATAATCCAGTCCATCCCTTCACCTAAGGCAGAGCCTTTCAAGCTCTGGCTTGCAAAAGTAGGATATGAGCGAGTGCAGGAAATTCAAGATCCTGAACTAGCTCACAAGCGGATAGCTGAGCTTTACACCCAAAAAGGTTACTCTGATGCGTGGATAAGGCATAGACTAGGTATCATGGATAGCAGGCAAGAGCTTACTGATGAATGGAAGAAAAGAAATGTTGATGACAAAGTCGAATTTGCAATCCTGACAAATGAAATAAGCAAAGCAGCTTTTGGATTAACAGTTGATGAGTACAAGCAAATGAAACAATTAAAAAAGCATAACTTAAGAGACCATATGACTGACTTGGAAATGATTTTCACAACACTGGCAGAAGCATCCACCACGGCAATAGCAAGAGGAAAGAATGCTCAAGGCTTTGATGAGAACAAGGGTGCTGCAAAAAAAGGGGGAAATGTTGCAGGCATAGCAAGAAAAGAGCTTGAAAAAGAAACTAATAAGGAAGTAGTTAGCAAAGAGAACTACCTTGATGAGCCTGAAAAAGTAAAAAGGAAGAGGCTGGGAATGAAAGAGTCAAGAGAACCAGGCAATGAAAAAGTATCCGATACCTAAGCCCGCTTCCGTCTCTTCTCTTTAGATGCGGTGGAGGAAGCGCCTAGAATTCATTCATCGCCACTGGACAAGTTGACGCAGGGTATATAAACCCAATCGTCTCTTGGTAATTTGGAGCTTTCAGCATGAAGAACGAAACATTTAAATACCAAATGGTATCTAATGGTATTATGGGAACGCAGATTAACCTGAGACTATCTGAGCAGATGCTATCAAGCGTCAGAGCCTATTCAAAGACCAACGGCTTTGATAATGTGCAGGAGTTTATCAAGGAGACTTTAAGGGAGAAGCTCTTTGAGGAAAAAACAATTTCAAGCAAGGAGCTTGCACTGGTCAAGAAACTAATTGCAGCATCAGATAAGAACAACCTTTACGGCTCAGAAAAAGAACTATTCCGAAAGCTTCGGAGAAAATGAATGTTTGAGCTGAAACCAACTGATTTTTTCTTGCAACAATTGGATGAGCTGAGCGATGAAGCAGCTCAACTAGTAGAAGAGAAATTAAAGCTTGCAAAGATTAATCCGTTCCGTTACAAGAGAGTTAAGGGTTATAACCTGTTTCTTTTTAGGATTCGCTTCGAAGACAAAAGAAAAGAAAAAAGGGTGATTTATCTTGTGGAAAAGCCGTTAGTAAAAGTATTGTGCATCCTTGACAGGGATAAAGAGTACAAAGACTTAAAAAAATACCTTACGAAGCTTGGTTTTCTCTAGATTGCATGATTTTCCAGACGCTGTCTGTAAAATTATAGCATCAGGAGCAAGGGTATAATTGATCTTGGCCCTTTCTCTTTGGCTATTTCGTCAATTTTATCTCTTCGGTCATCATTAAGATAGTATTTTGGCCCACGCTTATGTTTTTTTGAGCAGATAATCCTTTGCTTAACAAGAGCCTTTAGAACTTCCTTTCCTATTGACATATCGGGCAGGCCTGCAAGTAAATGCTCTTCATGCAATGAACCATCACCCCAGCATCCTTTAGTATAAAGCTTTTTAACCAGGAATCTGCTGTACTTAATATAATCACTTCTGTGTACTTTCACAACCAAGGAATATCGAAACTTATTTATATATTTTATTTTGTAAGAGTTACATTTATATCCCTTGTGGTATAAAATAGAAACCTTTAAATACTAAGCACATTCATCTTTATTGAGCAACATGGAACCTAAATCATTATTCCTAAAAAGAGAAGGTTTTGCACCTAAGAACAAAGTCCTTGATTTCCTGATAATTGCCCAGGACTTTGATTATTCTCTTAAGGACATAGCTAAGTACTCAGGAATAAGTTATCCTTGCATGAAGCAATTAAAGAAAGATTTAGTTAATAACAAATGGATAATAATGACAAGAACTGTCGGGAGAGCGCAGATGCACAGGCTGAATGTAAACAGCAAGAAAGTCTCTAAGTTCATTGATTTCTATTGGAGCGTTATAGAATCAGAAACAGAAAATTCTAAACCAACAGAATATGTTAGTTCAGGTCGAGTCGCTATTCCATTGTCAACAAAGAATCTCTAATTTCTTGTTTAATTGGATCATCCGCCCGCTTCCACCTCTCTTCTTTAGAATCATCTTGAGGAAGCGCCTAAAATAAGAATCCTTTCACTTCTTCTTCCTAGTCACAAACCAGTACCAGATTACCAGGAGTATTATTGTGAATGCTGCGCCTATTATGAACCATAATGCTATGTTTGTTGGCTGTGTCTGTTGTACTACGTTGATTATTGGCTGGATTACTTGCTCATTTATTGGCTCTGTGATGTTCTCAGTGATATTTTGAGTGATGTTTGTAATATTCTCTGCTACTGAGCTTGCTGCTGTCATCAGCAATGGCGCTGCTTCTTCTGCTGCTGGAGCAATTGCTTTCTCAGCAACATCCATTACCTGTCCTGCTCCTCTGGCTGCATAGTCAGCTGCCATTGGCGCTGCTGCCATTAACTTTGCACTTCCAATCCTCAGCTTAGTTATCAGTTGTATAACAGCTCCTACTGCCAGGACTATTAATCCTATTGGCAAAATTCCTCTGAGCTTGTCCCTGAAGCTTTCTGTCCTTGCATTCTTTGGAGCAATAATGATGATCTTATTAGCCAGAGAATAATGATTTACTTCTTTTCCTTTTTCAGAATAATGAAATTCTTCTGCTTTCACAAGATTAGCTTTTACCAGTGCTTGCAGGTTGTAATGAACAGTTGATAATGGAACATCTAGTTTTTTAGCAATATCTGTCTCAGTAAGCGTTTCATGCTTGCTCAGTATGTCGAGTATCTTCCTTGCAGTATCATTGCTCATTACCTGGGCAAGTGCCTTTGACTCATTCTCTTCCAAGCTTACAAGTAAAAAAGGGTCTTTTGCCATAGTAAAACAGTAGGTTAGCCTGATATTTAAATGTTAAGATAGTTGCGAATCAGATTAAAGTCTTACTTGTGATTGTATTCAAAAATCATGATGCCTTGAGATTTCTTGCCATAATCATTTTTCAGCTTAAATTCCCTGGGCCAATTCCAGTCCTTAATCAAGAACTTGTTATCTTGCTCTGGCTTGGCTATAGACTCAGGATACTGAGTTATATCAGGCAAAAAAGCAGGCTTGTTATCAACTATAACTAGCGTCAAAGTGTAATTTTCTCCAATCTTTTTCAGGCACTCCTGCATCCTTAAATAAGATTTCAGTTCGGGGCGTGAATTAATATCCAGGCAAAATGATTTAGCCGGGGGGCTAAGGCTGAAATTTACCTTATTTGGTTCATTAGTCTGAGCATGAGCTACTCCAAAGCCAATAGTTCCTGCAATCGCTATCGCTACTAGGTTTTTATTCATGATAAGCAGAGAAACGTTTGTTATTATAAAAAGCTTTTCTTCCTATTAAGAAAAAATTAGAAAACAATATAAGCCAGTTACTCTTAAGAGCTTGTATGAACCATAAAATAATCTTAGTAATAGGCCTTGTTCTTGCTCTCATCCT
The DNA here is from genome assembly GCA_964354085.1 of uncultured Methanosarcinales archaeon. Taxonomy (GTDB): domain Archaea; phylum Nanobdellota; class Nanobdellia; order Woesearchaeales; family SM23-78; genus SM23-78. The sequence goes on along the minus strand of CAYGYA010000062.1, from coordinate 35,484 downwards.
ATTGGCAGGCTGTGTTCCAAAGCCAATATCTGAGATTAAGAATGAGCAGTATGTTGGAAAGACAGTTACTGTGAGGGGCGTTGTAGGCATAAGCATCAAGATTGGCAAGCTTTCTGGCTACACTGTTTCAGACGGCACAGGCGATATAAGCGTCAAGAGCAGCACTCTGCCTGTTGAAGGCTCAGAAGTTACTGTGACAGGAAGACTAATGAAAGATTCTATATTTGGCTATTATATTATATCTTAAAGAGAGCAGTTTTCTTTTCATAGCTTCAATCCTGCTTGAAAGCTAAAACATATTTAAATACAAGTTAATCTCTTCTTTAATATTAAAAGGTTAAAATATAACATTTCGAGGTGTAAATAATGAAAACACAGATTTTAATTTTTGGATTGATATGCATATGCAGCATTCTGTTAATTACAGGTTGTACTGAAAGATTAAATGTTCCTATTGGCTGGGATGATAAGCATTTTGACATTACTGAAAAAACTAATGTGAGCTGCACAAAGAATTCTGATTGCGAAACCCCTATAAAATACATTGAGATGTCTAGCTGCCCTTACACTTCAGCGTGCATTGATAAGAAGTGCGCTGTTGTATGCCCAAAGCAAAAACCAATTGTAGGCGGTGACAAGGATGAGCACGGATGCATTGGAAGCGCAGGTTATTCTTGGTGTGATGCTAAGCAGAAATGCCTGAGAACATGGGAAGAGAACTGCACAGAAGGATGCGGAACATGCCCTCAGCTTAGCCCTCCTGCCCCTGGCTTTTGCGCTGGCGGAACAATTATTTCTGGAGAAAAAGATGAGTGCAGATGCCAAGGACCTCCAAAGTGCGTAAGGGCTTGCACTGAAGAAGCAAAGATATGCCCTGACGGATCAGCAGTCGGAAGAACTGGCCCTGATTGTGAATTCGCACCCTGCCCTGGAACTGGCGGAGTAGGAATGGCTAATCCTGCCTCTGTATTCTGCGAAGAGCAAGGAGGCACTTTAGAGATAAGAACTGATACAAAGAATGAAGGCCAAATTGGCATTTGCATACTACCTTATGGTATTGAGTGCGAGGAATGGGCTTATTTCAGAGGAGAATGCCCTGAGAAGCATGTGTGCACAGAAGCAGAGAAGGCAGCAGAGATGTGCACCTTAGAATACATGCCTACTTGCGGTGATGATGGAGTAACCTATGGCAACAAGTGCGCTGCTTGCGCTAGCAAAGCAATTGACTCATACACTCCTGGAGAATGCCCCGCTAAGACTTATGTAACAAGGGATCCTGAGCAGTGCAAAGTAATAAGGTATGTTTGCATAAAAGGCAAAGCTGCTTTTAGCGATGAGTTTGGATGCGGATGCGAGCCAGAAACAACTGGAAAGCTTAAGACTAATGATTGCACAGAGCCAAGGTCTCAGGCTTGCACAAAAGAATACGTGCCTGTTTGCGGATGGCGTGATGTGGCTTTGGAATGCGATAATCCTCCTTGCAAGGCAACCTATGGCAACAAATGCACTGCTTGCGCTGACGAGACAGTGGCTTATTGGACAGAAGGCGAGTGCCCTGAATAAGATTATTTTAAATTTTATTTTTCCTTTTCTAAATTTTTCTTATTTCAAGCAAAAGAAACAGCTTCATGAGTGCATGCTACTATGCATGCTCCGCAGTCAAGGCATTTTTCCTTGTCAAACTTTACTAATTTTCCTCGCGTCAATGCTTCTGTTGGGCAGGCTTCTACGCAGCCATTGCAGGTCTTGCCTCCACAACTGCAGCTAGTGCATTTCCCGTCTTTCCAGCAGCATTTCTTATAATCAATCTTTATAGGCATGATTTTTTGAAATAGGAGAGTCGTTTTTATATTTTACTAAAATATGTAACCAGTTAGTTGCTCCCAGAAGTAAGTTGCTTATAGGTTTTCTCAAATCCTCCTCTGCTGTACTTTTGAGCCAAATAAGTTAAGAGCTGGTTTAGCCTTTGATTATTAGCATCATTAGGTTCTAATAGCCCTTTATCATGGAAGACTCTTCCGTCTTCTGTTATCAAAGTTGTTGGCCTTGTTATTTCTCCTGTAAGAATACAATATTCTAAATCTAATTGTTTAGTTTGGTCAGGAAGGAATTCTGGTCTTAGTGCTCCTTCTGGATTAGTCCTGGCAATCAAATCCAAAGAATATCTCTCGCCAATGCGTACACTAGTAATGTCCTGAGGAATTTCATAAGCTGCTGTATCAAAATGAAAATTCTTCCAGTCATCATAGTCACTTCCTTCAATAATCACTCTGACCTTATTATCTCTTTTTTCAGGAAGATTATTTACTGGCTTAACCAGATTTCTTAGGCGCTTTACCAGGTCAAAACTCATAAAAAAATAGAAACCTTAACAGATTTATAAAAATTAGCTTATTTTATCCCAAGTTTCTTCTCTAGCTCAGCAACTGCCATGGTTGTCTTTATCACAGAATCAGAATTAAGACTCATGCTGTGTATGCCTGCCTGCACAACAAACTCTGCCATCTCCACAAAGTCACTAACGCTCTGGCCACAGATACCAATGTATTTTCCTTTCTTGTTAGCAATCTCAATCACTTGCTTTAATAATCTCTTAACAGCCTCGTTTCTCTCGTCATAAATATCCCTGACAAGCTCAGAATCCCTGTCCAACCCAAGAGTCAACTGCGTCAAATCATTGCTTCCTATTGAGAAACCATCAAATATATCGAGGAATTCTTCTGCAAGTATTACATTGCTTGGAATCTCGCACATGGCATAAACTTCCAAGCCATTATCTTTTTGCACCAATCCATTATCATTCATTACCTGGACTACTTTTTTTGCCTCATCAACAGTCCTGCAGAAAGGTATCATCACTTTTATATTTGTCAAGCCGAACTCATTCCTTGCTTTAAGTATTGCCTTGCATTCAAGAGCAAATGCTCTCCTGTATTCATCACTATAATATCTTGAAGCTCCTCTCCACCCAATCATAGGATTGTCTTCCTTAGGCTCAAACAAATGGCCTCCTATAAGATTAGCATACTCATTGCTCTTGAAATCACTGGTCCTCACAATAACTGGCTTAGGATAAAATGCAGCTGCTATTCTACCTATTCCTTTAGCCAATCTGTTAATAAAGAAATCTTCTTTATTATCATAGCCATTGGTTAAGCTGGTAATCTTGGCTTTCAGCTTCTTGTCTTTTATTTCACTAAAGCCTATGAGCGCTAATGGATGAACCTTGATTTCTGAATTAATAATAAATTCTTCTCTTGCCAATCCGACTCCGTCATTAGGTATAAAGCTCTCCCTGAAAGCTTCATCAGGATTAGCAACATTCATCATTATCTTGGTCTTGGTCCTGGGAATTGAGCCAAGGTCATGCTCTTCTACCTCAAACTTAAGCAATCCATCATAAACAAGCCCTTTTGCTCCTTGGCTGCAATCAACAGTGACTTCTTCCTTGTTCTTAAGCAGATGAGTTGCCTGCTCTGTGCCAACAACACAAGGAATGCCTAGCTCTCTCGAGATAATAGCTGCGTGGCAGGTTCTTCCTCCACGATTAGTAATTATGGCGCTTGCAATCTTCATTATAGGCTCCCAATCAGGATCTGTCATGTCAGTAACCAATATTTCTCCCTCCCTGAAATGGCCAATATTACTAGCATCCTCAATTACTTTAACCTTGCCATTACCTATTTTTGCACCAACAGCTCCTCCTTGAAGAATTACTTTTCCCTGCCCCTTAAGAACATATTTAATCAACTTGGTCAAGTCTTTTAATGCATGGACTGTTTCAGGCCTTGCCTGGACAATGAATAACTGACCAGACTGGCCGTCCTTTGCCCATTCAATATCCATGGGCTTATGATGGCCTGCTTTCTGAGAATAATGCTCCTCAATAATACAAGCCCATCTTGCTAAGGTTAACACTTCGTCATCAGTAATAACAAACTTTTTCCTGTCACCCAAAGGAGTCCTTATGTTCTTAGTGCTCTTCTTACCTTTCTTGTCATAAATCATCTTTATACTCTTAGAGCCTAATTTTCTCCCAATAACAGGCTTATAGCCCTGGTGAAGAGTAGTCTTGAAAACAATGAACTCATCAGGATTAACAGCTCCCTGCACAATATTTTCTCCAAGGCCATATGAGCCATTAATCAGGACAGTATCCTTAAATCCAGTCTCTGTGTCAATACTGAACATCACTCCTGAGCATGCAAGGTCAGAGCGAACCATTTTCTGCACACCAATGCTAAGCCCAATCTTAAAATGGTCAAAGCCCTTGTCAACTCTATAACTAATTGCTCTTGCAGTGAACAAGCTGGCAAAGCATTTCTTGCAAGCCTCTATCAAGGCTTTATCCCCCCTGATATTAAGATAAGTCTCTTGCTGGCCAGCAAAACTGGCATCAGGAAGGTCTTCTGCAGTTGCAGAGCTCCTGACAGCAACATCAATATCACTCCTGTCAGGCTTGTAAGCGCCGCACAAGTTCCTGTAAGCTTCAAGAATCTCTTTTTTCAAGTCATCAGGCATCTCTGCCTCAATAATTAGCTCCCTGATCTTGCGCCCTGCCTCACTAAGGTCATGCATATTATTTTTATTAAGCCCATCAAGAATATTCTTTATTTGCTCGCTAATGCCTGCCTTATCTAATAGGTAGAAATAAGCTTTGGCAGTGATTGCAAAGCCATTAGGAATGCCCACTCCTCTCCTTGTAAGATTAGTATACATCTCACCAAGGCTGGAATTCTTACCACCGACAAAAGGAGTGTCTTCAATACTGATTTGGTCGAACCAAAGAATAAAAGCATTAGCTTTATCCAAGCACCATACACCTCTTTTTATTAATATAACTATCTAAAACTCCCTATTCTCCTAAAAGTATATAAATCTTTTGCTAAAATGATTCGTCTATAGGAGTGTAGTTTTATCTTCCAAAAAACATTTAAACAATAGTGCGTAATTCTTTTTTTAAGTATGTCAAAGGATATTTTTGAGATAAGGTTTCATGGGAGAGGTGGGCAAGGTGCTAAGACTGCTTCTGCGTTATTAGCAGAGGCTGCCATGGAAGCTGGCAAATATGTGCAGAGCTTTCCTGAGTATGGCGCAGAAAGGCAAGGTGCTCCTGTGAAAGCTTTCACCCGCATCAGCGACAAGAAAATCTATCTGCATTCTGGCGTTACTAACCCTAATGTTGTGGTTGTTGTTGACCAGACTCTTATCAAAAGCATTCCTGTGACAGAAGGATTGGATGATTTTGGATTGTTAATTGTTAATACTACTCAGAGCGTTGATGAAGTTAAGCAGAGGACTGGCTTTAATGGAAGGATTATTGTTATTGATGCCATTAAGATTGCTCTTGAAGAATTAGGCAAGCCTGTCACTAATACTGCTATGCTGGGTGCTATTGAGAAAGCAACTAATATTGTTGATTTTGAAAAATTAAAGACTAACATGTATAATCATTTTGTCAATGACCTTGGAAAGGATATTGCTGATAAGAATGTTAATTGTTTTGTAAGGGCTTATAATGAGGTTAAGCTATGAGTGATGATGAAGTAAGAGAAGAGCTTAAGGGCTGGAAAGATATCCCTATTGGTGGGAAGATTCTTGAGGCAGGCAACAGTAAAAAGTATAAGACTGGTGACTGGAGGACTTTCAGGCCTATTCATAAGCCTGAGATTTGCACTAACTGCATGATTTGCTGGATGCTATGCCCTGATTCCTGTATTAGAGTCGGAAAAGTAGATGATCCTAATAAAGGGCAGAAAGGATTGAGCGACAAGCCTACTCTTGGCAACTTCGGCGGTTTTGACATGAATTTTTGCAAGGGCTGCGGTATTTGCGCAGAAGAATGCCCATTCAAGGCAATTGAGATGCGAGAGGAGAAAGAGTTTAAGGATTAAAAGCCCCGCCAGCAATTGAGGCGCCCTAAATTAATTTTAAGTTAACGATAAAAAACTAAAACGAAAAAATTCCCAGGCCCCAGGCGGAACTAAAAATGGTAACTAAAACAAAACGAGCATTGACAGGAGCAGAATGCTCTGCAGAAGCTATGAGGCAGGTTAATCCTGATGTTGTAGCTGCTTACCCTATTACTCCTCAGACTGATATAATGCATGCTTTTGCCCAGTTCGTGGCTGACGGAACAGTTGATACTGATTTAGTCACAGTTGAATCTGAGCATAGTGCTATGAGCGCTTGTGTCGGAGCAGGTGCTGCTGGTGTTAGGACAATGACAGCAACCAGTGCTAATGGATTAGCCCTAATGTGGGAGATTGTCTACATAGCCTCTGGCTTAAGAATACCCATGGTCATGAATGTTGTTAACCGTGCATTGAGCGGGCCTATTAATATTCATTGCGACCATTCTGACAGCATGGGCTGCCGTGACTCTGGCTGGATCCAGATGTATTCTGAGAATGGTGAAGAAGCTTATGAGAATACCTTGATGGCTGTCAAGATTGCAGAGAATGAAAACGTTCTCTTGCCTGTAATGGTTTGCCAGGACGGATTTATTACCAGCCATTGCGTTGAGACTGCTGAAACCCTTGATGATGAAACAGTACAAAACTTCATTGGAGAATACATTCCTCATTATCCCTTGCTTGATATTAATTTCCCAGTAACCTATGGTCCACTGGACTTGTTTGATTATTATTTTGAGCACAAGAGGCAGCAATTATTAGCAATGGAAGAAGCTAAGACTGTTATCAGGGAAGTATTTGATGAGTTCGCAAAGATTACTGGCAAGGATTATGATTTCTTTGAAGGATACATGCTTGAAGGAGCTGAGAAAATTATTCTTTGTTCTAATAGCAGCGCAGGAAGCGTCCGGGTTGTTGTTGATGAGTTAAGAGCTCAAGGTGAAAAAGTTGGTTTGCTTAAAATGAGAGTTTTCAGGCCTTGGCTTAATGAAGAAATTGTTGATAAATTAAGGCCTGCAAAGGCTGTTGCTGTGCTTGATAGGAGTGCCAGCTTTGGAGCATTTGGAGGGCCAATATTCAATGAAGTCAGAAGCAGTTTCCACGAATCTGATAAAAAGCCTCATATTATTAATTATATTTTCGGCCTTGGAGGCAGAGAGCTTGATTTGGAACAGATAAGAAAAGTGTTTAAGGATTTGAAAGTAGTTGCTCAGGGCGATAATGGAGAGCTTGTAAGATACCTGGGAGTGAGGGAGTGAATATTCGTGAACTAGCATTGGACGGAGAAAGATTAGCATCAGGACACAGACTTTGCCCTGGCTGCGGCTTAAGCATAATTGCTCGCGCAGTCATGCGAGGGACAAAAGACCCGATAGTTGTTGCATGCGCAACAGGCTGCTTAGAAGTAAGCACAACAATCTATCCTTATACTGCCTGGAATGTTCCATGGATTCACAATGCTTTTGAGAACGCAGCAGCAACTATTAGCGGAGTAGAATCTGCTTATAATGTCATGAAAAAGAAAGGTAAAATACATAAAGAAATAAAATTCCTTGCATTTGGCGGAGACGGAGGAACATATGATATTGGCTTGCAGTCTTTATCAGGAGCTCTTGAAAGAGGACATAATTTTGTCTATGTATGTGTTGATAATGAAGGCTACATGAATACTGGAATTCAGAGGAGCAGCAGCACTCCCTATGGAGCCTGGACAAATACTTCTGCTGTCGGCAAATTGCATCAGGGAAAAGAGCAGTTTAAAAAAGATTTGACTGCAGTTGTTGCAGCCCACCATATTCCTTATGTTGCCCAGGCAAGCCCTCATAATTATATGGACCTATTAAGAAAGTCAGAAAAAGCTTTTAACACCAAAGGGCCTGCATTCATCAATGTGCTGAGCCCTTGCGTTCCTGGATGGAAATATCCGATGCATCTCAGCGTCAAGATGGCTAAGCTCGCAGTTGACACCTGTTTCTGGCCATTGTTTGAGATTGAGAATGACAAGTGGACCTTGAACTATGATCCTGGGCCTAACAAGAGGCCCATGATTGAATGGCTTAAGACTCAAGGAAGGTTCAGGCACCTATTAAAGCCAGAGAATGCTCATATTATCGAGACAATCCAGAAGAACGTGGATGAGAGATGGGAGCAATTAAAGAAGTTGTGCGGGAAATAGTTAATTATTAGAAACTTTGTTCTATTATGGGATGGAATATTCCAAAGCCACCCTTCTTAGTTCGTCAACAACACTTTTTTGTTTGTAATCACCAATAACCCCTCTTTTATGAAAGTATTCTGCCAGCTTCTCCACTGCCGCAGGAGTGAAATAAATCATATCTGTCTTGTTAGCAACTATTCTTTGCATATCAGGGTGGCGGATTCCTAAACGCTTGCAACGCTCTGTTGACAGGTTGTTTTGAGAATTAACATGATGGTCCCCTACAGTATGCTGATTAAAAAATTTTGCAACCAACTCTCTTGAGAACATGTTTTGCTCAAGTGCAAGCCTCTTTACTAGGCCTTGGGCATAGCCGCGCTTTCTATTAAGCACATCTCCTCCGACAGGCACATCTATATCTGGCCTTGCTCTTTCTTGTTCCAAGAATTCTTCTAAGCCCATAGAATCAGGCAATTAGAGAATTATTATAAATGTTATGAAAGAGAACAAGCAATAAGCAAAAAAAATAATTTAATAAAAGAATCACTTTGAAGCTTTCTTCCCGGGCTTTTTCTTAAAAATAGCTGGCGCTGGTTTACCAGTAACGGCTTCTTCAGCTTCTTCTACAACTTCCTCAGCCAGTTTAATCATTCCAGGCACGTGCTTAATGTTCGGGTGAAGGTAAAGAGTGTCAACCAAGAGCACAAAGAGCAGGAAGAATATGGTCTTTATGAAGTTCAGGAAATAAATGCTTTCATAGTTCAGGTAAAGGCTAAATGTATTGATTATGGAAACGAATACAAAGCCCAGCACCAGGTATGCTAGAGGCGCAGCCCAGCTCCTGAGCTCATATTTTTTACCCAGGAAGAAGCCGACCATGAGAATGCTGAATAGGGTGAAGAATAGAGTGTATGTATTGAGAAAAATAGAGCCGATCTTGCCTTTAGCTAAATATATAACTAATAAAAACGCCAGAAAACTGATCATTATCGGATAAATTATTAAGAACCATTTTGGTGTTGGTTTTTGAAACGCCATGGATAAGCACCCCTTGTTTTTGTTTTATTAATTATAAGAACATCATTATAATCCTAGTATTTAAATTTTCTTAAAAGAAGCGATTAATATAAGATAAAAACGAGCTGATTATTTCTCAATTAATTCTTGTGTCTCCCTGGCAATCTGCAGTTCTTCATTAGTTGGAATGACATAAACCTTTACTTTTGAGCTTGGCTTTGAGACTATCACTGCCACATTCTTCTTGTTAAGCTTCTCATCTAATTCGACTCCAAAAGAGCTTAGGTATCTGCAGATGTCTCTTCTCACATGCCAAGCATGCTCTCCTATTCCTGCAGAAAAAACCAAAGCATCCAAGCCTCCAAGAAGAGCAATGTAGCCTCCTACGAAGAAGGCTATTCTAAAAGCAAATAATGAAAGAGCTAGCTTGGCTCTTTTATTTCCCTTAAGGCTTGCTTTGCGCAAATCGCGAACATCCTGGGTCAAGCCAGAAATGCCCAGCAATCCACTCTTCTTATTTAATATATCCTCAACTTCACTTAATTTAAAGCCCTTGTCCTTTATCAGGTAGAGAGGAATGTCAGAATCCATTTCACCAACACGAGTGCCCATGACCAAGCCATCCATGGGAGTGAATCCCATAGTCGTATCAATTGATTTACCATTTTTAATAGCTGTGAGTGAAGCACCATTGCCGAGGTGGCAGGTAATAATTCTTGACTCTCTTTTTCCAAGCAGCTTGATTGCCTGCTCAGAAACATATTTGTGGCTTGTGCCATGAAATCCATATTTCCTAATCTTGTATTTCTCATATAAATTATAGGGCAAGCCATATAGATAAGCTTCTGGCGGCATGGTCTGATGAAAAGCTGTGTCAAAAACAGCTACTTGCGGAGTCTTTGGAAGCATTTTCCTGCAAGCAAGAATTCCTGCGAGATTAGGAGGATTATGCAAAGGCGCCAAGTCAAACAATCTTTCTATCTCCTTAATAACCTTTTCATCAATCAGCGTTGGCTTTGAATACTTTTCGCCTCCGTGAACAACCCTATGGCCAAGAGCATCAATCTCATTATAATTCTTAATAATCTTTTTTTGTTTTAATGATTTAAAAGCAAGCATGACTGCATCAACATGGTCTTTAACCAATTCTTTCTTTTCTTCTTCATTATCACCAACTTTTATCTTCACCAAGCACCTGTCCAAGCCAATGCCGTCGACATGGCCAGAAATCAGGGCTTGCTCTGTGTTCATGTCAAAAAGCTTGTATTTTAATGAGCTGCTTCCAGAATTCAATACAAGTATTTTCATGATACAACCTCTTTTTTTCTAATCGAACTTTACTGCTGGGCTTCAACAGCAGTTATAACAGCAACATCAACAATGTCCTGAACACTGCACCCTCTTGACAAGTCATTAACGGGCTTATTCAGACCTTGAAGTATTGGGCCAATAGCATTAGCCTTCGCTAATCTCTCAACAAGCTTATAAGCAATATTGCCTGCATTAAGGTCAGGAAATATCAAGACATTAGCATTTCCTTGCAATGGAGAATCAGGGCATTTCTTCTTAGCAACTTCAGGCACAAGAGCAGCATCAACCTGCAATTCTCCGTCAATTAACAAGTCAGGCCTCTTGCTCTTGGCAATCCTAGTGGCTTCTGCGACTTTGTCAACCATTGCGTGCTTTGCACTTCCTCTTGTTGAAAATGATAACAGCGCTACTTTAGGTTCTATGCCAAACCTCTTGGCACTTTCAGCAGTATCAATTGCAATATTAGCCAAGTCATTAACATCAGGATCAATGATTGTTGAGCTGTCTGCAAAGAACAACAACCTGTTATCAGCAGGCCAGAGCATCATAAAAAAACCGCTTACTTTGTGAGAAGCTTCCTTTGTGCCTATTATTGTGAAAGCAGGAATAAAAGGCTTGGTCTCACTGTTAAGCCCAGCTATCATTCCATCAGCCAAGCTCTTGCGAATCATCATAGCACCAAAATAATGAGGCAACAACATGGCAGCCCCGGCATTTTCAATTGTCATTCCTTTATTCTTGCGAAGCTCATAATATTCTTGAGCAAAAGAATCAAAATCAGCATCTGCTTTTGGGTCCCTGATTTCAGCTCCAGAAATATTAACTCCGAGCTCCTTGGCCTTTGCCTCAATCTTAGCTCTCTCGCCAATAAGATAAGGAATAACTATTTTTTCCTTGAGCAAGATCTCAACTGCCCTGAGAATTTTTTCTTCATAAGCTTCTGGAAACACAATCCTCTTAAGATTGTTCTTAGCTCTCTCCTTTAAATTATCCAGAATGGTTTTCATGAATATCAAGCCTCCTTTTTTAAATAACACTCAGCAACATAGTAAAATCATTTCTTAACCCATTTGACTTTTAGGAAATGAGCACTGCAAGAGAAACACGGGTCATAAGCCCTTATAAGTTTTTCTACTTCAAGTATTATCTTGTCCTTGCTAGCTTTTTGTTTCAGCATCTGCTCTATTAATTGAGCAACATTAGCCTCAATAGCTCTTAAATTCTGGGCAGTTGGAGTTATAATATTGCACTTCTCAACAAATCCTTTATCATTAATCGTGTAATCATGGAATAATATTCCTCTTGGAGCCTCAACAGCACTCACCCCCCTGCCGGGCTTAACATTGATTTTTGGTAATCCTTCAAACTTGAAAGGATAACTCAACAACGCAATCCCTCTCTCAACCCAATGCACAAGTTCAACTGCCTGGCAGAAATTATTATAAAAAGGATTAGTAAGAGGCGGCTTTAGTTTCGCCTTCTCAAATAATTTCTTTGCATTTTTGCTCAGGCTCTTGTAATTATTATTAATCCTTGCAATTGCTCCAACGCAAAAAGTCTTTGCTTTTAATTTTGAGAATTTACCAGTTGCATAAGGCATAACCTCTTCATCAATATAGCTAGTATAATCATCAGGCCTGATTTTCAAGCCAGAAAAAGTGATTATATCGCCAGAAATAAGAGGAGCATCTTTCTCAGGATTCAAGCTGGCAAAGTCCATCTCAGCACTGAAAGCTGGTTGCTTGAGCTTCATGAAAAGCTTAGCAGTAGCAATTGCTTCAGGAAGGCATTTCTTAAGCTCTTTTTTCAAATAATCAACTGTTTTATTGTCAGGAACATGAGTAAATCCTCCAACCACAGAAGTGAAAGGATGCATTTCTTTACCACCAATCATCTGCACCATGTTATTACCTATTTTCATCAAATGAAGAGCAGTAAGCACTTCTTTTTTGTATTCGCCAGCCATTGCAATAGCAGATTCATAGCCAAGATAATCAGGCAGAGCAAGGAAATAAAGATGAGTTGCATGACTCCTAATCCTCTCGGCAATCGACAAGAGTTCTCGCAGTCTCCTTGTTTGCTCAGAAACCTTGACATTCATTGCATTCTCAATAGCCTGCAGGCAAGAGACTGTGTGAGCGCATGAACAAATACCGCAGATTCTAGAAGTAATCTCTTGAATGTCATCATAACGCTTGCCCTTAACTAATCCTTCGAAGAATCTTGCTCCCTCAACTACTTTAAGCTCACACTTAGTCAGCTTGCTGCCATTTATCTCGACCAGCAAACTGCCGTGCCCTTCTACTTTGCAAATATGGTGTAAATCAATAGTACTCATTTTTTAATCCTCTCCTCAAACTCTTTGTGCTGTAAAGCATTATACTTAGTCATTCTCTTAAGCATCATGTCTGCATCAAACCCTTTGTCTTTCAAGACCTGTTTGCCTGACTCAAGGTTAGCATCATCAAGCAATCCTCTGCAGCCTGTGCAGGGATGATTAAAGCTAGGGCAAAGAGCTTTGCAACCACCATTCATAAGCGGGCCTAGGCATTCTATTCCCTGGTCTAGCAGGCAATAATTCTCTTTAAGAGAGCATTCATGGCAAACTGCCTTGTCATAAACTCTTGGCTGTCTGCCTTGCAGCAGGCATTTAATCACCTGTACAAGTTCTTCTTTATCAGGAGGGCATCCAGGGATATAAAAGTCAACTTTTACATGCTTATGAATAGGCACAGAAGTAATTGGCTTTAATCTTGCATCAGAAGGAAACTTAGAATAAACACTCTGCTCAACCTCTTTTTCATTCATCAAGTGCTTCATTGACTGCATATTCCCATTAACTGCGCAAGCACCAAGAGCAACCAAGGTCTTTGCCTGGCTTCTCCATTTTAAAAGGTTGTCTAAATCTTCCTGCGAACTAACACTTCCCTCGACAAACAACAGATCGTACTCCTCAACATTCTGCTCCTTAATCATAGGGGCAGCTACCAAATCAATCTTTTCAAGCAATTCAAGCAGAACATCCTCGATAAAATAAATGCTTAATTGGCAGCCCGCACACCCGGTAATGCTCTGTATGCCTACCTTTAGCTTAGAAACTGCTTGCTTATTCTTCTGCGCCGAAGCCTTAATCATGGCGCTAGCCTTTGACTCTTTAGGCTTCCCGAGGGTTATTTTCTTTTTTTCTGTTTTCATTTTATTTATTAATTTCTTAACCATGCTCAAATCCTACTCATGTAAATTCTTAACCTGGTCATACCTGAACACTGGCCCGTCTTTGCAGACATAAATGCCAGATATCATGCAATGGCCGCACATGCCAACTCCGCATTTCATCCTTCTTTCATGGCTTATGAATATCTGGCTATGGCTAAAGCCAATTTTCTCAAGAGCCATAATTGTGAATTTAATCATTGCAGGAGGGCCGCACACAATAGCTGCTTTATTATTGCTGTCTAATCCAGACTCCTCGACAATCTTAGTCACCAAGCCAACCTTGCCTTTATAGCCAGAGTCTGCCTTGTCAACTGTTAGCCGCAAGTCAAAAATCCTGTTCCAGAGCCCAATATCTTTTTTGAAAATAATTGCTTCAGGGCTTCTAAAGCCGATGAACAAGTGCACTCTGTCATAATCAGCGCGATGCTTTTCAATATACTTAATAACTCCTCTAAGAGGCGCTACTCCTGTTCCTCCGCCAATAATCATCAGGCTCTTCCCAATTAATTCTTTCATTGGATAATGGGTGCCATAAGGTCCTCTAAGCCACATTGTATCTCCTTGCTCAAGCTTGACCATTTCATCAGTAACATCACCAACAGACTTGATGTTGAACTCGAGGAAATCGTCAGAATAAGAGCATACTGAGATTGGTGCTTCTCCAAAGCCAGGGACACTTACTTGATAAAATTGGCCGGGTTCGTAGCTTATTTTCTTTACATCCTTCTTGCTCTTAACAACTTTTTCCAATCTGAACAGATAAGTATCAGTATTAAATTTCTCCTTTGCAATTATTTTGTAAGGTGTTGTGCTGAACAACATAGTTATTTTCCCTTTTTATTGTGTGTTTTATATTCTTATTTTCATCATCTGAACCTATTGACAACATCTGTAAAATCAATTAATCTTGGGCAGGCTTCTATGCACCTTCCGCAGCCAGTGCACATGTCAAACCCGAATTTCTCCCTGAAGTATTGCAGTTTGTGATAAATCCTGTGCTTGAACCTCGGCAGCCTTTCTTTTCTAAAGACTCCTCCGCCTGCTACAAGCGTGAAATTAAGGAACTGGCAAGAATCCCATTCCTTGAACCTCTTGCCATGCTTAACATCGGCTTCTAGCTCATCATTAACATCAAAGCAAAGGCAGGTTGTGCAGTGAGCAGTGCATTTGCCGCAGCTAAGGCATTTATCATTCTCAACATTCCAAGCCGGGTTATCATAGAACTGCGCAAGATCTTTTCTTTCAAGCTTCTTATCAGTTTTTATCTCGGGCATAGCAAAGTCATAGTCTTCAAGATTCATGATAAGAACCTCGCCTTTGGGGCTGCCTGCTTCAACATAGTACTTGTCACCCACATCATGGAAGAATAAGTCATAATATTTCTCAAGCCCCATTGACTCGCAAAAACAATACTTGCTAGGCGCAGGAATACAGTTAACACCTAGCAATAGAGTGTTCTCCCGCGCTATTTTGTAATAATCATCCTGGTATTCTTTTGAATTAAAGAGCTTGTCAAGCCTGAGCAAGCCATTAAAGTCACACAATCTTCCGCCAAAAATAACCCTTGGCTTAATCTTTATCTTCTCTTCTTCAAATGGCTTTTTCTTATCAGCAGCATTAAGCTTGAAAAGGTCTTGCTTAGGGGGAGAAAAGAACTTCTTAATAGGGAATAAAGGCCTTCCTTCAAGGCAGATATCATTGAGATTCTCGACAACCTCAAACCTGAGAGTGTTTCTCTTGACAGGTGCAATAAACTCTTTGCCCTTGGAGACTTTTCTCAAGAACTCATTCAACCTCTTTTTCTCAAGCACCTTGCCCATGCTTCCAGAGAAAGAGAAAACAGGTATATAAAAGTTATGTTAAACAAATCTCTTAACCAGCTTCTTGACTTCTGCAACAGCGCTCTCCTCATCATACATCTGAGGTATGCCAATAATATTGACTTTTTCCAGCTTGCCTGTCTCTTTTAGCAATTTCAGGAAATAGCTCAGGTCAAAGTCATGCAATGAAAAGATTACAGAGAACTCTAGGCTGTCAATATCATCAAAAAGAGTAACCTGCTCAATGCCCTTGGCAACATCTAGGATGATTGAAGTATTAAGATCGTGATTAAGTAGGTCATCGGGATTAGAGCATTTCACCAGCTCAAAATCCTTGATCTTAAGCTTCTTAGCCACCCTTATAGCAAGATTATCTCCCTTTAAATAAGGATTGCCAAACACCAGTATCTTATTCATAGCAAAAGATATTTATACGGGTTATTATTTAAACCTTGCTATGAATAAAAAGGGGTTATGGCTGGTTCTTGGCACAGCGATAATATCAGGCATTTCAATATTCATCAACAAGTTCGGAGTGCAAGGAATTGATTCTTCATTGTTTACTGGAACAAAAAACTTTATAGTAGCAATCTTCCTGTTCTCACTTATTATCTTGGCAAAGGATTTTAAAAAGCTAAAAGAGTTGACAGGAAAAGAATGGATAAAATTATCATTTATTGGCCTGCTAGGAGGCAGCATTCCCTTCTTGTTGTTCTTCAAGGGCTTTCAGTTGACCAGCGCTAGCCAGGGCTCATTTATACACAAGACCATGTTCCTATGGGTTGGCGTACTTGCATTAATCTTTCTAAAAGAAAAGCTTAGCAAAGGCATGGTTATTGGAGCAATAATGTTATTGATTGGAAATTTCCTGCTCTTAAAAATAAATAATTTCTCGTTGACCACAGGAGATTGGTTAATCTTGGCAGCTACTTTGCTATGGAGCATAGAAACAATCATATCAAAGCAGGCATTAAAAACAATTGACAGCAAGGTTGTAGCCTTTGGCAGGATGTTCTTTGGCACAGCAATAATCCTATTATTCCTTGCACTAACTAACAAGCTAACTCTAGCTTTGACTTTGACAAGCTCACAATTGTTTTGGATATTAATCACTTCAGCATTCTTATTTGGTTATACATTTACTTGGTATTCTGGATTAAAAGAAGTAAAAGCAACTGTTGCAACAAGCATCCTGTTGCTAGGCTCTGTAATCACAACTCTGCTTGAGCTGGCTTGGGGAGCAAAGATAACAGTTACCCAAATAGGAGGGATAATACTCTTAATCACAGGCGTGACATCTGTGGTTGGATTTGTAAGGGTACTAAAGAAAGCTCAGTTAATCTTCTCAATTGCAAAGGCTAAGTGAACAGTTACCTTATCTCCTTTTTTTGCATCAGGAACAAGAGTTGCGAAAACATTTCTCTCAACAGAACCGTATTTTACAGCCAGAACATTATCTTTCTTAGCAATTATCTCTGCTTTATGAACTTTGCATAACTCCTTAAAGGTTGGGCCGAAAACAGCATACATTCCATCGCTCTTGTCAATAAAATCATTGTGCTTCTCGCCAAAGAAATACTCTCTTATCACAGCCAAGTCCCACGCATCCTTTTTCATTTCCCTGGCTAGTTGTCTTATTCTCTTAAAAGCAGCAGGGAAAATCTTCTCCAACTCATCCCTATCAATTGGCTTGCTCTCAAGCAGCTTTTTCTCAAGCTCCTTTCTTTTTTGCTCAGAAATCATAGCCTGCTCAACAAGAACAAAAGAACAAGGGTAGGCATACTTAAGAAAATATCTTTCAGGAGTTTCAGAGGTTATTTCTTCTTTTGCTTTTGCCATAGCTTTATCGCCTCTAAGGCTTCTTTCTCAGGAATCTTTTGCACAACAAACTTGGCCTGAACAACTACATAATCACCAGGCTTCACCTTAACAAGCTGCGCACTGGCTTTTCTCTTTTCTCCAGAATAATCAACTATTGCAAAGCCTTTCTCAACTTTAGTCACTTTACCAGGTATCGTTAGGCACAAAAAGATCACCTTTAAAACTATAAAATTAAATTATAAAAGAGCATAAAAATAATTCGAAAAACTAATTAAAAAATTAATTAAAATAATTTAACCGCATCCGCCTGTTGCTGTTGCAGCTGCAGCTGCTGTGGTTGGAGCTCCTGCCAAGGTCTGAGAACATTCAGTTGGCTTAGTATCGAACTTGTCGCACAGCGCAGTCTTGATTGCTTCGGGTGTTCTTCCACCGCTATATGAATCTCCTTCAACAAATATTGTCGGGCTTCCACTCACTTTGAGCTTGTCGCCAAGAGTTTTTTCAGCAGTCAATAATGCGACTGCTTCATCCTTTTGGCAGGTCTTAATCTTTGCAACATCAAGCTTTAGGGTGTTAGCAACTGCTTCCCAGCAAGTGTCTGCGTTCTGTGATGTACAGCCTTTGTTCATTGCCAGAGCGAACTCAAACCATTTGGCAATGCCCAAGTATTTATTAACGCAAATCTCTCTAACATCCTGGTTAAGTTCCTGTATGCCGTGCATTGAGCACAATTTGTCATTGTCAATGCAATAATTAGGCCCTCCGCCAGCATAATTGCTGTAAATAACATAGCGCGGGTTAAAGATGGCTTTATCTTTTAGCAATTGATAAACAGGCTCTATTGCTTCATCTGCCTGGTTTCCATATGGGCAGTAGCTCATAACAAAGAAGTCAATCTGAGGCTTGTTGTCTCCCTTAACAACGCCAATTGCGTCATAATAAGCTTTTCTTGCTTCTTCGCTGACAAAGTAAGTAGCTCCTGTAGCTTCATCCAAGAGCTTGTAACCACCATCGCTTACTTGCTCAAAAGCTGTTTGCAGGTTGGCATTATCTTTCCATGATTTAGTTTCTACAACGCTCTTGCCAAAAATATAAGCTGGCACAATCTCGATTTTGTATTTCTCAACCAATGCTTTTCCTTCTGCGCTATTGACATCAACTAGTTTTGGCTTTACTCCCAAAAATAATTGCTGGCTTACCTGCATAATCCTCGTAGTGTCACAGGCAGTTCCGCACTTTGCATCATTAAGTATGGTTAAATCTACAGGCACAGGATCTGCGTATGCGCACGCAGCATTTGCTGCTCCGGGATTAACACAAGTGCCTTCCTTGGTTGGCTGCTCTGTGCAATCAGTGTCAGCAGTGCATTTAGGGAGATTGGCGCACGCAGAACTTTTGCTGTATTTGCAAATTGCACTCTGGAATGATGCTGCATCTCTGCCTCCGTTATAAGCCACATCCCCGATAAACATGGTTGGGCTTCCTCTTGCCTGCCTTGCCGACGCCCTGTTCAACGAATCTCTTAACAGATTCTTACCCTCATTACCTTCTAAGCAGGTCTTGAGCTTATTCGCATCCATCCCATTTTCCTGGGCGCAAGCTTGCCAGTTGGTGTCAACATTGGCTGCATCCTTGTTCTGGCAAAGAATAAATTTAAACCATTTGTAATTGTCAGGATAATAGCTTTTTGCGCAGAGTTGGACAATATTGCCTTTTACTTCTTTTTCCCCATGCAAACTCTGGAAAACTCCTGGTGAAGCCTCAGTCACAATATAATCCAGACGAAAGTCTATAGCGGCTCCCATGCTTTCAATCACAGGACCAATACCATCCTCAACCTGTGTTCCATACGGGCACTGGCTCATGACATAGAACTCTACTTTTACCTTGTCCTTGGCATCAACTTCTGTGTTCGTATTAGTGCCAGGGCCCCCTGTTGTGCCTGGTTTTCTCACCAAAAGAGCTATTATAACCCCTAGAAGCACCACAATTATGATGCCGAACACAAGAAAAGGAACGCCTGATGTTTTTTTCGCAGATGCTTTCTCATGAATCTTTTCTTCTTTTATTGCTTCTCTCTTTACTTCATGCTTTGCATGCTCATGATGCTCGTGCCCATGCTCAGTGTGCTCGTGTTTTTCATGCGTGTGCTCTGCATGCTCATGTGTATGAGTTTCTTCTTCATTATGTTTGTCTGAAGTTTTCAAGAATAACCACCTCCCTAGGGTCTATTATTAATATGCGTTTAAAGAGGAGTTAAAACCCACTATTTAAAAAGTTTATTAAAGAACAGTACCTTTTTAAGGTAATATAATCACGAATCAGGTTCGCCTATAGAAACACCCGTGGAATTAATTTGGCTTTTCAGGCTCTTCTTTTCCCTCATCTGACTTAATATCCTCAGAAATAAGTCTTATCATCTCTTTTCTAGAGCTGGTCTTTCTGAGCTTAGAAGCCAGCTTTTTATCATCAAGAGCCTCCTCAACCCAATCAGCAACCTTGTTCTCTTGCTGGCTTACCACATCCTCGAACTCTGCCTTAGTTATATCTGAGACTAGTCTTAACAATTCATCTTTGTTAGTGGCTGTTCTGTCACCCACTACAAACGCCTCGGGTTTTGGCTGGACAGGCTCTTTTTCAGCAAACAAGCCTGCTGATGCTGGCATTCCTGGCTCTTTGAAAGCTTTTATCCTTTTTTTATTTCTTAAGCCTACGCTGATAATAATTAATATGAAGATTAAAAGAGCAGCACCTCCCAAAAGAACCAGGGTAAAGTAGGATTCCTTAACACTAACATTAAACAATAATGATTTTCTTAAAAGCTCAGAAGCCAATACATAAGGGTTATATCTCATTATGCTGGTAATCCAGGGAGCAAAACTCTCTAATGGAATAACCAGGTTTGAGAGGAAGAGGAAAACAGAGCCTGCTATTATTGAAGCCATTATTGCTCCTTCCTGGGTTGAGAATATGTAGCCAATTGCCATTCCGAGCATGATGAAAAAAGCTGATGTGAAGAATATCAAGAGCGAAGCGCACAAAGCATTCTTGAATAGGGGAATGTGCATGAAGTAATTGGCCAGCCCAAGAATAATTATGGTTTGTACTAAAATAACAATCAGGCTGGTTATAAAAGTAGCAACTACAAAGAACTCCTGCCTTGTTGGGGTCACATGGTTCCTGAAAAAAGATTTAGAGCTCTTTTCAAAGATTACTATGTTGCTGGATAATAGCAAGGAGACAAACATTATTACAAGCACAAGCAGGAAAGGAAAGGTAAAGGTTAATTTTGAACTCTCAGAAACAACAGGCTCAATCCTGGTATTAACAGGGCTTACAATAGTCTCTGCCTTGGTTATGCCTATGCTCTCAAGATTCTGCTTGGTTTTTTCAAGAGCTTTTTTCAAGTCAAGCACACTAGCCTGCACAGATGCAAGGCTGTTTTTTGCAGAAGTTAGCTTTTGCTGAATTTCCTGATTAAGCTGTTTGTTCTGCCCCAAATCTTTTTCTAGCTGAGAAAGCGAGCTGTTAATAACATTAATGCTTCTTTCCAGATCATTAATTCTTAGGGGGGTGGTATTATATAATTTCAATAACTCTTCTCTTAACTTGTCAAAGCTATCCCTTGCATCACTGACATTTTCATAATCTCCGAGATCATCAAGCCATTCATCGCTATCATTAATCAGGGAATTGCCTTTTTCTATCAGCTCAGTAACTGATTCATTAAGAGAAGCAATTGAATTCTCTACGTTTCTAAGATTTAAAGAGCCTGACTCAAATTTCAAGGCTTCACTATTAGCCTTTGAACTTTGTAAGTCAAGAGCCAAGAGGCTCAGCTTAGGATTAAAGCCATCAACTGTTGATATTTGCTGCTTAAGGTCCTTGACTGTGTTATTTATCCTTGAAAGAAGAGTCTGAGTTAGAGAGTAGCTGACTTCTTCAGATTCAATATCAAGAATATCAGACACAGAGCCTATAACTTTATATACCAGATTAATCCTGGAATAATCTACCAGGAACCTGATTTCACTTTTCTGCTCATTGGATATTTGGAGGTTCTCTGGAAAGATTACGCACGTATGAATAATGCCTTGCTCTATTCTCTTAACACAACTCTGCTCATCAGGAAATTCCTGAACATAGTACTGGCTTTGCTTAAGAGTGTCAACAAAAGAAGCTGTAAGGTTATTTTTTGTAGGAGCATAATAGCCAATGCTCAGCTCATAGCTAGTCTTTGTGCTAAAAGCAAAACCAACAAGCAGGATAATAAGCAGGGGACCAACTAGCACTGTGAAAGCAGAAGCCTTAGACCTGATCAGGAGCTTGAAATTCTTAGTAATAACTGTAAGCAGCTTCATCTTGGTTTTTCTCCTCTTTCTTTTTCGCCTGTTATTTTCAAAAACAATTCATCCAGCCCTGGCCTTGAAACATTGATATCAATAAGCTCTTCCTTAAGCATCTCTAAAGTATGAAGCAATTCATGAATTGCTATCTGGGGCTGGTCAGAATAAATAATGATCTCAGAGCCCTTTACCTGGACATCATAAATCTCGCTTCCTGGTTTTTTCAAAGCTTTAGCAAGATTAGTGTAATTGCCAGGATAGGTCTGGATTCTTATTTCCTGTGATTCTGCATATTTTGTTTTTAGCCTTGCAGGGCTTGCAACATCAATAATCTTGCCGTCCTTAATAATCGCAACCCTGGAGCAGAAATGCTCAACCTCAGACAGGTGATGACTGGCAAGAATAATGGTTGTTCCCTTTTTGTTGATTTTCTGAACCAGGCTCCATATGTGGTTCCTAAGCATCGGGTCAAGGTCAGATGTAGGCTCATCAAGTATAAGCACCTCTGGGTCGTGTATAAGGGCGCAGGCAATGTCCAATCTTCTCTCCATCCCTCCTGACAAGTCCTTTGCAAGAGTTTTTTCTGCTTGCTTCAAATCCATGAGCGAGAGAAGGATTTCTATGTTTGAGTCAAGAGCTTTTTTAGACATGTTGTAAAGCGAACCAAAATATTTCAGGTTCTCTTTCACAGTGAGCTTGCTATAAAAAGAAGGTTCCTGGCTTGCAAACCCAAAAAGATTCTTGGCAATTCTTTGTTGTTTATAAACAGAAGCATAAAGAGGCTTTCCTTCATTACCCTTCTTCTTGACAAAGTAATCATACCTGAATTTGACATCTCCTTCCTCAGGAGCAAGATAGCCTATCATTGTTTTCAAAAAAGTAGTCTTGCCAGTGCCGCTGACCCCTATTATGCCAAATATTTCTCCTTCACAGATATCCAGGCTTATGTTCTTGAGAATCTTCTTCTTACCAAACTGCTTGTTAAGGCGCTGAATCTTCAGAATAGGATGTCTTTCCATCAAAGGGTAATATTAAAAGCCGAGGTATATAAAGTTTGCCATAAAAATTATATCCCCCAAAATATTAAAATTTCTTTAAAGACCTACTAGGTAACATAAATATGTCTCGAGCTCGGTATATACCCCGCATAAGAGTTCAAATAAACGATATTCATCTTTTGGCGGCTCCCCGAAGTGAGAAAACATCCACTCTGCTTTTTCTTTTTCGCTTAACTTATAGCTTTTCTCCTCTATTTTTTTCATTACACTTGGTATATCTGGTCTTGAACCACTTATATCTGCACCATAGCAATCTTTATCACTAAGAAGAAAGCCAGTATAAATACGATGTTTATCTGAAGGATTTTTACAAGCCATTGTAACCCATTCATCATTTCCTCGTTTGCAATAAAATAAATACAAGGAATCAGTATTAATCTCCAGGCCTCCTTCCTTTTCCCTTATTTTTATCATCTAGACAAGGAATTATTGCGCAATTAAATAGATTTCTATTAAATATTAAAAAACGCGTCTGCTAATGATTCTATCTTTTAGTGCAGATTTCTAGTTTCATCTCAACAGAACCATCTGTTGGATAAAGAGATAATAGGGCAAAGCCCGCTATTTTTTCTTTTACTCTGGATGTACAATTGCGATTATCAAAATTAATTAATACATCCGGATAGTATTGAGATTTCGTTGAAAACCTAAAGCTCATGTCCCATGCAAACATGGTGCTGTTAAGAATCCTGTATATTGTCTGGCTTGCTATTTCACAGCTAGTGTAATCAGAGCAGTGCATTGAAGGAGTTGGCCTTGCGCAATCAACTATTAGCTCTTCTAGTTTTGTGCCTGGGCATTCCTCGACATTAACCCTGTTCATGCTCAGCAACAAGTTAGTAGCTATTTCATTGTTCATGTAAATCCTCTGGATATTCTTAGTGGGGTTGCTCAGCTTGTAAACCAGGAATATCAAAAGCGCAGTTATCACTATTATCACAATAATGACCAGCCCTATCATCTCGAGCTGAGCATTCTTGGCCCTCTGAGATCTCTGAACTTTCTGAACCTGATGAGCCTTGCTCTCGCGCCCAAGCTTTCCTAGCACACCCTTACTATTCTCAAAATCACTCATATATTTGCAGCTCCATTATGCCTAAAGCATATCTTCCAGTAAAAGGATCAAAAAGATTTACAGGCACTCGTATAGAATCAGTGGTTTTCTTTGTTCCTGGATTGTCCCATAAAACCCAGTAAGTATCACCTAGCACACTCGTATTTAGCGGATAAACCTCAGTTACTGTGATTTTTGATTTTTTTAACTGGTCATAATAATAATTAAAAGCATATATCCTGTCTGATTGCACGCTCTGGTTGATAAACTCGCCAAGAACTTTTAGCTTTACTAGGTCAAGGCATGCGAACTCAGACACTTTTACATCTGAGCAATCAAGTTCTGGCCAGAAGCTAATCTTATGAGTAGACTCAATAACACTTAAGCTCCTGAGGGACTTGCTCTTTTCCAGTATGCTTACTTCTTGGAATCTTGATAATATTACCAATCCTAAGAAGATAATAATCATAATAAGAAAAACTACAAAAACAGTTTCATTCATCTGCAGCTGAGCTTTTTTTCCCATTTTTATACCTTTTATCATAAATGATGCCTGTGCGTGCCTGTGCTTACCCATCTTCAATATATTCGAGCGCAGTCTCCTAAGATCATTATTAATCTGTTGATACTTTCCAAGTTATTAATAGCCACTCTTGTGTTCATGAAATCCTCAGTTGAAAGTGTTGGCTCTTCAGCATAAGCCATTATGCTCATGTTCCCCTGGGCGCCTCCATAATATAGATTGCAATCAAGAGGCGTGTTGGCAGTGGGAGCTGTAGCATAATAATCTTTGTAAACATTTAATCTCTGGTTATGCAGTTCTGCCATGAGAGCCAGCCTTCTCAATATTTTTTTAAGGTTGCACTCGTAAATCTCCCTATTGTGGCTAATAACTCCGCCGAGAGCAAGAATTGATTTCTGCTGGTCAAGAGAGGTTTCTAAAAAAGGAACAAAGCTGCCATCTAGGGTAAAGCTGCCTGAAACGTATCTGTAAAACTTGAGTTGCCCATAATCTATGCTTCCATAAGTAGTAAGCACCACAGCAAATACTCTGTCATTTGCATTGTTAAACTGCCAAAGAGAACCCCCTAATAAGTCTTCATCATCATCCTCAAGAATAAAGACAACGTGGTCATAGTTATTATCAAGATGACCTGCGAAGTCCAATCTGGAAATTGATTTCTTGATTGCCCCGCTAGGCATGGAATTAAAAATAATGTTCATGAGAGGAGAATTGCCGACAAAAACATACTCTATTTTCTTATCAGTCAGGTAAACAATAGGGATGACCCTAAAAGGAGCTTCAAATACCGAGGCCTGAATAACCATTTCATCATCCCTGAGCTTATCAGGAGAGAAAATAACATTATAATCATATCTTGCTGATTTGATAGCCCCTTCTATTCTATATTCTGATACCTCATCAATGCAGGAAAAGATTATCTCTTTCTCAGCCTTGAAAAGAACTATTTTTTGGGTATCACTAACTGCTGAGCTAATCTTTAATAATGACTCCAATTCCTGAGTTGATTCCTGGCTGGTCTGCTGGCTTTCGCCAACATCAAGATTCCTTATGAGACTTATAAAGAAACCTAGAAAGATGGCTCCCCCTATGAGCACAAAAATCCAGCTGAACTGGAGAGCAAAACCTCTTTTTGCTATTGTTAAGCTATTATTTATTTTTTTATTTAGTTGTTTTTTCTTAAACATGAAGTCACCAAAAAAAGAGCTAAAAGCCTTGACCTGCAAACCAGCTAGCCTTTTTCAATCACGGTTTTACTTCCGAGGCCGCTAAAAACTAATTTAAACTGGCTGTTAGTTACCTTAAAGCATTGAAATGGGTCTCCATTCAAACTTATCTTGTCTGAAAACTTAGTCGGATTATTAAAAGTCTCAGTGAACTCTCTTTTTAGGAAAATATTTGCCTTGCAATCTTCTACTGCACTGGTTATAACAGAGTCTATAATATCTGGCGGGAAATCATATATTGACGGTGATGGAAGAGGATAAGAACCTGAACAATAATCTGCAAAATAGCTTGCATCAGCAAAACAAATTTCCTTGGTATTGCAAGGGGCTTGAATGATTTCCTCGTGGACAGAGCCATAATCAGAGTATTCATCGATAAAATTAAGAAGGTCTTTTTCAAAAATAGCTCTTCTTGCCTCGCACTGCTTGCCCATCATCATATCAATTGCTTTGTAGCCAACAATAACAAGCAGTCCAATTACGAGAGTGGATGCTATGTATGTAAAGACCTGGCTTATCTGGGATTTTTTCAATAAAAAAACCTCTTTTATGTCTTCATCTACACCCATCTATTTCTTTTTTTTAGGTGTAGCTAATTCCTTCAATCTCTTGAAAATATCTCCTGACTGCTTTTTATCAGAAGTTTTTGCTTCCCGGGTTTGCTCTGTTTTTTCACCCTGTTTGCCAAGCTCTGAAATATTAATAAACTCATCTGATTTCTCAACTTCTGTAGAAGGCTTGACAGTACTTTCCCATTTAATAACTGGTTTTGCTTCTGTCTTATCCTCTGGTTTGGCTCCTGAGGTTGTCTCTGGCTTTACTCCAGATTTCTCTTCTGATTTTTCTTTGCCAAATCCTTCTAGCAAGCTCTTTCTTTCTCCTTCTTTCTTAACAAAGCGACCTGGTAGTGCTTTTTCCTGAGGTGCCTGCACTCCCCCCAGTTGCACTGGTTGTGAAGGCTGAGTTAGTCTGGATAAGGGTCTTTTCAATAAAGGTCTCTGAGTTATGGGCGGGGGCACAAATGTTTTCTTCTGAGCTGCAGCTTTTTGCTGGGGTATAAGCACCTTTCTTGAATAAACAAGGAAGCCTGCGCCTCCTGCCATGAATAAAATGCCGATTATTAATAAGATGATTTGCAAGGTGTGATTCTTGAATTTCCCGGGAGTTTGAGGGCTGTTAGGATCAGTCGGGTCAGAACTCATCTGGAATTCCTGGAGATTGGTATAGCCATCTCCATCCATATCTTCATTAGCATCATCAGGGTTATTTTTATTTAAGCCATATTTGTCTTCCCAGAAATCAGGCATTCCGTCATCATCACTATCAAGATTCCTGTCTTGGCTGCATACTCCTGCTTCGCAAGAGCCAGACTGGCAATCATAGGAAGCTCTGCACTGTTGGCCTACGCTGCACTTAACAGGGCATCCTCCCCCGCAATCTAGGTCAGACTCATCACCATTAAGGAAACTATCATCACAGGCAGGAATGGCACATAAAAGCGTATCTAAATTACAGAACGTGCTTGTACAGTCAGAATCAATGCTGCAGCCCTGACCCGGCTGGCATTGTGGGCAATTGCCTCCGCAATCAGCATCTGTTTCAATGCCATTCTTTACTCCATCTTCACAATTGGCACTTTCACACATGTTATTTTTACAATTGTTTGATTGGCAATCATTGCTTTGCGTGCAAACCTTTCCATCAGGGCAAGGGAAGCAACTGCCTCCGCAATCCAAATCAGTCTCATCGCCATCTTTCTGATTATCATAACAGCTCGCATTAACCGGGAGCACTGTGCTGTTTAAAGAAATGCATTTGGTGGTGTCGAAATGACAGTTATCTAGCAAGCAACTAAGAGTCCCAGCCTTGAATGATGAGAAGCTAGTGCAGCCAGTGATAATGCCCCAATCATTCTTGTCGCATAATTCTTGTCCGTTCTTCACTCCGTCGCCACAAAGCCCTTTGGTTACGGTTGTACAATTATTATAGCTAAAGGTGCAGTCTCCAGCACATAACAGTTTGCCGCCAGAGTAATCAAAGTCAGTACAGTTCTTGCTATTTAGGTTAGTATTGTCGCACTGTTCATTAAAGCTGACGCTATTTGGTTTTTGGACACTGCTATCACCGCAATAAGTCCCATTGCCTTTTACGCAACTAGACTTATCAAGTTTACAACCATTAGTGCATTTTAAATTACCGCTAGCATAACCCAAATATTTACAAGTCTGGCCTGAAAAATCAGAGGTATCACATTCTTCAATAGCTTGGTTTTTAGCACTGTCACCGCACTTGGGCTCTGCTCCAGTGCATTTTGAATAATCATAGCTACAGCCGGTATGACATTTTAAAGTTCCGCCAGTATAACCCCCGAAATCATCACAGCTGTTGCTATTCAAGTTAGTACCATCACATTGCTCATTAAAGTTAGCTCCATTTGGAGCTTGAATAGTGCCATCACCACAATAAGCACTTGGGGCAGCCACACAGCTTGACTTAATCAGCTTGCAACCAGTAGTGCATCCCAAAGCGCCGCTAATATAACCGAAAGTCTGGCAGCTTTGGCCAGCTAGGTCAGTATCATCACATTCCTCAGTCACATTATTCCTGATACCGTCACCACAAATGAAAGTGCCTCCAGTGCAAGTTCTATAATCACGGCTGCAATCCCCATAACAGGCAAGATTACCACCGCTATAACTATCGAAGTTTGAGCACATCATATTATTCAGGTTAGAGCCATCACACTGCTCGTAAAAGTTAACTTTGTTTGGTGCCTGAATAGTGCCATCACCACATACAGAAGTTGTGGTGTTAGGTGCTACTATGCAACCAGTCTTATCAAGCTTACAGCCATTAGTGCATCTCAAAGTGCCACTAAGGTAACCAAGGGAAAGACAGGTTTCGCCGTTCAAATCAGCGCCGTCGCAATCTTCAATAACGCCAAGGCTATTAGGCTGCTGCACTACACTGTCGCCACAAGAATTGGTTGGAGCAGACGAGCATTTTGATTTGTCAAATTTGCATCCGGCAGAGCAACTCAAAGTGCCACTAATATATCCTTGAGATTTACAAGTATGACCTGCTAAATCAGCAGCATCACAATCTTCTGCCAACCTGTTCTTAGTACCATCACCGCATCTAAGAGTAGCAATATTAGTACAACCGGTGTAATCGTAAGAGCAATCTCCATGACAAGCCAGTACGCCGCCACTGTAGCCAGAGAAGCTAGAACATGACCTGGCATTCAGACTAGAACCATCACACTGCTCAACAAAACCAACACCATTAGGCTGCTGAACAGAATTATCACCACAAAAAGTGTTTGGACCTGAAACACAACTCGCCTTATTAAGCCTACAACCACTAGTGCAACCCAAAGTGCCACTAACATAACCCAAACCCTGGCAGCTTTGACTACCTAAATCATCACCATCGCATTCCTCAGTCAATTGATTCTTAGCACTATCGCCGCACTTCGGCGTAACCCCTGTGCAACTAGAATAATCAAAGCTACAATCCCCATTACAACGCAAACTACCAGAAGTATAATTAGAGAAACTAGAGCACATTCTATTATTTATATTAATTCCATCACACTGCTCATTAAACCCGGCACTGTTTGGAACTTGGATAGCACCATCACCACAAGAAGCAACAACTCTCGTACTCGTACAATTGCTGTAATCAAAAGTACAATCACCATCACATTTCAGAGTTCCAGCATTATAGTTACCTACATCAGAGCATTTCTTCGCATTAAGGTTTGTTCCATCACAATCCTCATTAAATCCAACCCAATTAGGCTTCTGAACACCAAGATCACCACAATAACCCTGAGAAGAAGGAGCAATACAATCACTAGTGTTAAACTTACAATTCACGCATTGAACACTACCATCCCAAAGACCAAAAGTCCTGCAAGAGATGGAGCTACTTATACTAGCTTCACATTGCTCGCCAGGAACTACAGCCGGATCACCACAAGAACCGCCAGAGGCACCAACACAATCGCTAGTGTCATACGTGCAATTTCTGCAATATAAATATCCTCCTCCCGAAAATCCAAAACTCCTACAAGTCACGTTGCCAGGATTACCGTCACATTGCTCTCCGGGCTCGACTATTCTATCCCCACAAAAATTAAGAGGAGTAACACAACCAGACTTGTCTAATTTACAGCCATTGGTACCACTTGTGCATCTCAAACTACCATTTATATACCCAAGAGATAGACAAGTATCTACTCCGAAATCTGCTACATCACATTCTTCAGTATACTGATTTTTAGCACCATCACCACACCTAGGCGGGACTGTGCTGTTACAATTATCATAATTAAAAGAGCAATCACCATGACAAGCCAAAGTACCCCTAAGATAATTATCAAATTGAGTACAAACCCTATTATTAATATTAGAGCCTTCGCAAGACTCATTAAGACCAGCACTATTAGGCTTCTGAATAATATTATCACCACAATAAGTAGGCCGAATATTTGAGCAACCGGACCTGTCAAATTTGCAGCCAGATGTACAATCCAAAATGCCAGTGAAATAGCCCAAGGTCTGGCAGCTCTGGCCATTAGAATCAAAGCCATCACAATCCTCACTAAACATATCGCTATTGGGTTGCTGAGCCGCTCCGTCGCCGCAATAGGTTCCAGGAGAATATGAACAATCTGACTTATCAAATTTGCATCCAACACATTTTAGAGTGCCACTAGAATAACCTTGAGACACGCAAGTATGGCCTACCAAATCAGAACCATCACAATCCTCAGACAACAAATTCTTAATATTATCACCACATCTAAGAGCAGCAATATTAGTACAACTACTATAATCATAAGAGCAATCACTATGACAAGCTAATGTGCCCCCGTTATAGCCAGAGAAGCTAGAACAAGACCTGCCATTCAGGCTGGAACCATCACACTGTTCAACAAAACCAGCATCATTAGGCCGCTGAATACTACCATCACCACAATGAGTGCCTAGTCCGGGGATACAATTATCCTTATTAAGCCTGCACCCAGTAGTACAAGACAAAGTGCCACTCTCATAACCGAGAGAATCACAACTCTGACTACCCAGATCAGTACCATCACACTCTTCAGAGAGCCTATTTTTGTTATTGTCGCCACAAATCGGAACTGGTCCTGTACAACTAGAATAATCAAAGCTGCAAACGCCATTACAATGTAAATTCCCGCCGGTATAAGGAGGGAAATCAGAGCAAGCGTTCCCATCCAGATTAGTGCTGTCACACTGCTCAACAAGCCCAGCTTCATTAGGAGTCTGAATAGTCCCATCGCCGCAAGAAGCCACTATTTTTCGAATAGTGCAGCTATTGTAATCAAAGCTGCAATCGCCGTGGCAACCTAAAGCTCCCCCGTTATATAATGAGAAGCTAGTACAACTCTTCCCATTCAGGTTAGAGCCATCACAACTTTCATTCATAAAAATGCCATTAGGCTGCTGGACCCTGAAATCGCCGCAATAACCTCTGGAAGGTGCTGGGACACAATCGCTCGTATTAAGAACGCAGCCAGTGCATTCCAAATCGCCGCTCATGAACCCGAAGTCCCTGCAAACCATATTAATAGGAATAGTTCCATCACATTGCTCGCCTTTCTTAAGAATATTATCCCCACAAGGCCCACCAGTAGCACCAGCACAATTGCTAGTGTTATAAACACACTTATTAGTGCAGCTAAGCGTACCCATGCCGCTGGTAAACCCGAAATCTGCACAAGTTACATTACCAATCCTACCATCACACTGTTCGCCAGCTTCAACAAGCCAATTACCACAGAAATTAACATACGGAACACAATCAGAAGTATCAAATGCACACGAGTTAGTGCAGTCTAGAGCACCGCTTTCATATCCTAAAGTGACACAAGTCCTGCCATTTAAGTCATCACCATCACATGATTCAACCAGCCTATTTTTGGCATTATCGCCGCATATAGGTGTGGGACCATTACATGCACTATAATCATAAGTACAATCATTGCGGCATCTCAATGTACCGCTTATGTAAGGTTCAATGTCAGCGCAAATATTGCCATCCAAGTTAGTGTTATCACACTGTTCATTAAACCCACCATCATTAGGTTTCTGGACCTTACTGTCACCACAATATAAAGGAGTGATTATTATTGGAGAATCACAATCAGACTTATCAAATTTACATCCACTAGTACAAGATAAAGTGCCGCTTTCATATCCTAAAGACGCACAGGTTTTAGTATCTAAGTCACTTCCATCACACTCCTCAAATAGCTGGTTCTTAATGTTATCACCGCATTTGGTGCAACCAGAATAATCGAATGTACAATCACCAGCACAACCAAGAACTCCTGAAGTATAACCTAGCCCAAGGGTGCTGCACTGTTTATAATTTAAATTAGTATTATCACACTGCTCATTAAATCCAGCACCATTTGGCAGCTGAATCGAACTATCACCACAGTAGCCTTTTTTGGGTGGAGTGGCACAACCAGTAGTGTTATACATGCAATTAGTGCATCTCAAGGTTCCGTCAATAAGCCCAAAGTTTTTGCAAGTTACAACTCCTACACTAATCTCACACTGCTCACCAACTGCAACAATGTTGTCTCCACACCAACCCTGGGTAGGGCCTTCACAGTTACTAGTGTCATAGGCACACCTGGTGCAGGACAAAGAGCCACCATCAAATCCGAAATCAACGCAAGTCAAATTACCAACACTACCATCACACTGCTCACCAGCTTCAACAAATCTATCTCCGCAGAAATTAACAACAGACCGGCAGCCAGTCTTATTAAATTTGCAGTTGCCTGCACAACTTAGATTGCCAAGAGCATAGCCAAGGGATTGACAGGTTTCACCATTAAGGTCTATATCATCGCATTCTTCGACCAATCGATTTTTGGCATTATCGCCGCATGTTGGCAAAGGACCATTGCAACTCGAATAATCAAAAGTACAGTCACCAAAGCACCTTAAAATGCCACCAGAATACTCGCCAACAGTAGAGCAAACTTTAGTATCCAGATTAGAGCCATCACACTGCTCATTAAACCCAGCACTATTTGGCTTCTGAACAGAATTATCGCCACAATAAGGATCAACACTCGGCACACAAGCAGATTTATTGAATTCACAATCATCAGTGCAACCCAAAGTCCCACGAACATAACCTAAAGATATACAAGTTTTGCTATTCCGTGCAGCTCCATCACATTCTTCAGTCAATTGGTTTATGACACCATCACCACACCTAGGGGGATTGGGGCCTGAACAGTTGTTGAAATCAAAGTTACAATCACCAAGGCATCTTAAAGTTCCTCTGTTATAGCTGTCAAAGTTAGCGCATGTTTCACCATCTAAACTGGTACCATCACAGTTCTCATTAGCATCAGCACCATTAGGATTCTGAAGAGTATTATCGCCACAATAACCGCGAAGAGGGACAGCAACACAGCCGCTGGTATTATAAGCACAATCAACACAACGTAAATCTCCGCTCATGAACCCAAAGTCCCTGCAAGTCATGCTGCCAGCAGTTCCATCACATTGCTCACCCTGCGCGACACCACCATCGCCGCAGTAACCACCGCTAGGACCAACACAATTGCTAGTGTCATAAGCACACCTGCTACAAGACAAAACACCTCCGCCAGTAAACCCGAAATCAGCACAAACAACACCACCAACACCACCATCACACTGCTCACCAGGCTGAACAATCCTGTCACCACAGTAATTAATAACAGACTTACAGCCAGTCCTATTTAACTTGCAGCTGTCTGTACATCTTAGAGTGCCTATAGCATAACCTAAAGTCCAACAAGTGTCACCACTCAAGTCGTTGCCATCACATTCCTCCCCAAGGTCCTTGACGTTGTTACCACAAACAGGCCCTGGTCCTCCTGTACATCTTGAATGGTTAAATGTGCAATCACCATAACAGCCAAGGAACCCTCCGGTGTATTCATCAATATTAGAACAACGAGTGCCATTTAGGTTAAAGGCATCACACTGCTCGCCAAATCCTGCGTCATTAGGGTTTTGGACTTTGCTATCGCCGCAGAATAAAGTATCACTGTTATTCAAGCAACTAGACTTGTTCAAAGTGCATCCTGCAGTGCATCTCAAATTGCCTCCAAAATAACCTAAAGAAAAACAGGTTAATCCATCGAAAGCATTTCCATCACACTCCTCCTCAGGGTTCTTAATCCCATTACCACAATTACTGCAACCAGAATAATCAAAAGTACAATCATTGTGACAAGTTAAAGTTCCACCTCTATACCCAAAACTGACACATGTCCTACTGCTCAAAGCAGTGCCATCACAACTCTCATTCATGCCAGCATCATTTGGCTTCTGAACAAAATTATCACCACAGTAGGTATCTTCTGCCGGAGGAATGCAAAGAGAGGTATTTAGGTTGCATGGATTAGCAACAGTTGGGGAATTGCATCTGAGGGTGCCGCGTTCAAAACCTAAAGACATGCATGTCAAAGAGTCCATAGCATTGCCATCGCATTCCTCACTTTCCTGGTTTATCACTCCGTCACCACATCTTCTTATGACTTCTGTACAATCGCTATAGTCAAAGTTGCAGTCACCACGGCATTTTAAATTTCCACCGGTATAAGTGGGGAGGAAGCTTCTGCAATTCTTGCCATCAAGGTCAGCCCCATCACAACTCTCATTCATACCCGCACCATTAGGCTTCTGGGGTTCTCCATCACCGCAATAGCCGTTCTTGGGAGCAGGATTGCATCCGCTTGTATTAATCATGCAATTTTCGCAGCGCAGGTTACCGTCCATAAATCCGAAATCATGACAGGTAATATCTCCTTTTATAGTGGCATCACACTGCTCGCCTCTCTCCATAACATTATTAGGATTGCCACACCAACCTCCAAGAGGACCAATACATTGGCTGGTGTCATACATGCAACCAGAGCAAGTAAGAGTGCCCGAAGTAAACCCGAAGTCAGCACAAGAAACAGTGCCAATGCTGCCATCACACTGCTCGCCAGGCTGAACAACATGATCGCCGCAGAAAATAGTAGGAAGATCGCAACCAGATTTATTAAGTTTACATCCACTAGTGCACCTCAAATCACCTCTGGCATATCCTAATAATTCACAAGTTAGGCCGCTAAAATCAGTAAGGTCGCATTCTTCAACAACCCTGTTTATGACACCATCATTGCAAGCAGCTACATGGCCAGTGCAACCCGCAATATTAAATGTGCAATCACTCTTGCAACTCAAAGGCCCACCTGTATAATCATCTAAATCTTGACAAACTGTGCTATTCAAATTTGTGCCATCACACTGCTCGTTAAAGCCACCATTATTAGGTGCCTGAACAGATCCATCACGACAATAACCACGGTTAGTGACTGTTGTGCATCCTGTCTTGTCAAATTTACACTCATCGTCACATCCCAATGTCCCTCCTGTAAAGCCTTGAGAAATACAATTGTGGCCTGCCAGGTCTGTGTTATCACAATCTTCGATTAACTGGTTCTTAGTATTATCCCCGCATTTGTCAGGGGTAGGTTTTGTGCAAAGATCATAATTATACGAACAGTCAGTGCGACAACGCAAGACTCCTCCTGTATATTCTGAGCCAGCAAAATTAGTGCAAGTTCTGCCATTCACATTAGTGCCTTCACACTCCTCGTTAAATCCAACGCCATTAGGTGCTTGGATAATATTATCCCCGCAGTAAGGGTCTGGTCCAGGGACACAACCAGAGGTGTTTAATTTGCAGGCATTTGCAGTGCCAGCAGGATAACATTTTAAGGCGCCTGTAAGATAGCCCAGTGACTGGCATGTCCTTGATCCTAACTCTTGCGTATCGCATTCTTCAGTTTCATTATTTCTAACTCCGTCGCCACAAACAGGAGGCTGTTCACCAACAGTGCACTGGCAAGTATTAAACTTACACGTGGTTGTATCGCAGCTTAAAGTGCCACCATTAAAAGCAGAAGAAATATTTGTGCA
>CAYGYA010000061.1:0-8062 GCA_964354085.1 uncultured Methanosarcinales archaeon | reverse complement strand
TTCGTGGTCCTTGAAGGCAAGGCAAGGATACTTTTATATGACGATAGGAAAGACTCTCCTACTAAAGGAGAATGCATGGAATTCATCGTAAGCCGAGAGGATCCGCAATTGATACAAATTCCCCCGGGAATCCTGCACGGGTTCGAGGCACTGGGGGAAAAACCTATCTTTGTCATTAGCATACCTACAGAGCCTTACAACTACAAGAATCCTGATGAATACAGGGTTGACCCTTTTGAAAACGACATACCAATAAAATGGCATGCCAAGAAAGGCAGATGAGAGCGAGCAAAAAGAGATAATTAAAAGAGATATTTGAATCATTTTCAGGAGGAGAAGCTATGAGGATTTTGGTGACAGGTGGAGCAGGATTCATAGGCTCTAATTTCATAAGGCACATACTGAAAAAATATCCTGATTACCAAATAATAAATCTTGATAAGCTGACATACGCAGGCAACCTAGATAACCTGAAGGATGTGGAGAATGACCCTCGCTATGAGTTTGTTAAAGGAGATATCTGTGATGCTAATCTAGTAGAGAAAATGGTCTTGAAATCAGATGTAGTTATTAATTTCGCAGCAGAAACCCATGTCGACCGCTCAATTGGGAACCCTGATGATTTCGTCAAGACAGATATATTCGGCACATATACATTGCTCGAAGCTGTGAGAAAAAAAGGGATTAGGTTCCTGCAAATCAGTACTGATGAGGTCTATGGTAGCATCGAGAAGGAAGAATTCAAGGAGACTGATAAACTAAACCCGAGCAGTCCCTATTCCTCGAGCAAAGCAGGGGCTGAGCTGCTAGCGCGTTCATACTTTGTTACTTTCGGAACTGACGTAGTCATAACAAGGAGTTCCAATAACTTTGGCCCATACCAATATCCTGAGAAAATCATACCTCTCTTCATAACAAATGCCATCGAAGGAAAGAAGCTCCCTATCTATGGAAACGGCAAGCAAGTAAGGGACTGGATATATGTAGATGATAACTGTGAGGCATTGGACCTTGTATTGCACAAGGGCAAAAGCGGGGAAGTCTATAACATTGGAGGGGGCAATGAACGAACCAACATCTACATCACAAAAAAAATCCTTGAAATCCTGAAAAAAGGAGATGAGCTTATAATCTATGTGCAGGACAGGCCAGGACATGACCGCCGTTACGCCATCAGCTGCAAAAAAGCATTCACTCTCGGATGGAAACCAAGGCATGGATTCGACCAAGCAATGGAGAAAACCATAGAGTGGTACAAGAACAACGATTGGTGGTGGCAAAAGATAAAATCAGGAGAATACCTGAAATATTATAAAGAACATTATCATGGAAGGCACGGACTCAAATGAACATCCTTATAATTGGCGCAAGCGGATTTCTTGGAAAGAAAATATATGACAGGCTGAAAGAGAACCAGGGCAATAAGCTGATAGGGACCTATTCCTCGGATCGGGATGGAAAAATCCGCGAGCTTGGGGATAACAAAGATTTTCAAGATTTTCTGAAATTTGACATCAGTGAAGAATCATCAGTGGACAAGCTTGACAAGGAAGTGATGAAAAGGTTTGGAAAGAAGCCGGACTTCGTCATCCATTGCGCAGCCATGACTGATGTCGATTACTGTGAGCTCCATCAGGAAGAGGCGAATCTCGTCAATGCAAATGGGACAGAGAGCCTGGCTAAGCATTTCAAGCAGGGGTTCATCTATATCTCGACTGATTTTGTATTTGACGGAGAGAAAGGGGATTATTCTGAGAAAGACATACCTAAACCGCCGAATTATTACGCTTTGACAAAATACCTGGGTGAAAAAGCAGTTCGGGAGAATTGCGATGATTATATGATTGTGAGGGTTGCCGTGCTCTATGGCGCGTCCTCTAACAAAAAAAAATTCACTAATTGGGCAGTTGATCAATTAAAAGCAAAAAATCAGATTCGCGTGGTGACTGACCAAATATGCACCCCTACCCTAATTGAGGATATAGCATCTGGGTTGGAGAGACTAATAACCATCAGGAAAGACGAGGGGAGTAAGAAAGAAAAAAAGTATGCTAGTAATAAGACAGGAGAAAATAACATTTTCCATGTCGCAGGAAGCCAGAAGCTCTCAAGGTATGATATGGCTCTTGAAATTGCTGACACCTTCGGATTTGACAGGAAGCTCATTACACCAATCAAGACGTCTGATTTAAATCAAGTGGCAAAAAGGCCTAAAGACTCAAGCCTTAAGATAGACAAAATAAAAAAGCTCGGCATAAAAATGTCAAGCTTCCAAGAAGGAATTAGAAAAGTAAAGGAACAAATGGAGGCAATAACATGAGAGGAGTCATATTAGCAGGTGGAACTGGAAGCAGGCTTTATCCATTAACAAAGATCACCAACAAGCATCTTCTTCCCGTATACAATAAGCCAATGATATATTATCCGCTGGAGAAACTTATAGAAGCAGGGATAAAAGACATACTGGTAGTTTCGGGTCCTGGTTACGCAGGCCACTTCCTAAACCTGCTGGGATCAGGCAAAAACTTCGGAGTTAGGATATCATACGAAATACAAGATGAGGAAGGA
Organism: uncultured Methanosarcinales archaeon; assembly: GCA_964354085.1. GTDB lineage: Archaea > Nanobdellota > Nanobdellia > Woesearchaeales > SM23-78 > SM23-78. Next base: position 5,494 of record CAYGYA010000061.1, on the reverse strand, counting down.
GGAATTGCCCAGGCTCTTTTACTGGCAGAGAACTTCGCGCAAGGAAATCCTGTGTGCGTAATTCTTGGAGATAATATATTCGAAGACAACATGAAAGATGATGTTGAGAGCTTCGAGAAAGGGGCAAAAATATTCCTAAAAGAAGTTCCTGATGCCAATCGCTTCGGAGTAGCAGAGGTTAAAGGCGACAAAATCATAGGCATAGAAGAGAAACCAAAGAATCCGAAATCAAAATATGCAGTCACAGGTCTTTATATGTACGACTCATCAGTTTATGATTTTATAAGAACTCTCAAACCATCCGGAAGAGGAGAGCTCGAAATAACAGACGTCAATAATTATTTCATCAACAAAAGAGAGATGAAATGGAAGAAAGTCGAGGGTTATTGGCTTGATGCAGGGACATTCGATTCATTAATGAGAGCTTCGAATGTACTCAAGGCAAAAGAGGATGCGAAAAAAGCGATAAAACAGCCATAATGAGCTATCTGATGAAAGTTGATAAAATAAAAAATTGATAAAATGATAGTAATCATCCACCGAGTAAACACCGTCAGCGAACTGAATAACACCCCTAAGAAATACGGGGTAGAGGTGGATATCAGGGCTTATAACGGCAAGCTCATCTTGAATCATGAGTCTAATAAAAACGGTGAAGAGCTAGAAGAGTTTCTTAAGCACTATGGCCATAAGTTCATTATCCTGAATATCAAGGAATCAGGAACTGAGATGGAAGTCCTTGACCTTGTAAAAAAGTATAAAATAAAAAACTTTTTCTTTCTTGACGTAGAGTATTCCTTTATATATAAAGCAATGGCAAACAAGCTCACAAAAAACATTGCTTTAAGAGTCTCAGAAATTGAGCCTGTAGATATGGCACTACATAACTCAGGAAGATTCAACTGGGTGTGGATTGACATATTCTCTAAAATACCAATAAACAAGCAGGATTATGTTAAGCTTAAAAAAGCAGGGTATAATATATGCTTTCTCTGCCCATCAAGCCTAAACAGGCCAGAGGATGCCTTGAAATACAAAAGGTTATTAGCTAAGAAAGGCATAAAAATCGATGCGGTAATGACTGAAAAAGAGTTTGCAGAAGAATGGGAGAACTAACCGACTAACCAAAAAGGTTTTAAAGCGAATTCTTTTTCATCCCACATATTCGGGGGGACAGCATGAAGCTTATCTTTGATAAGATTAAGTCGCTTGCATCAGCAAACAAGGACCGGGTTACAGTTATAGGTATAGACGGCCCCACTGCTGCTGGAAAAACTACCTTAGCCAACCATATCAAGGATTTTCTTTCTGAAAACAATATTGAATGCTGGATTTTCAGGCTTGACTGGACTCTTTTAGAAAGGCAAAAAAGGATAAAAGACCTGGCTCATATGAATGCTAAAAAAGCTGGTTTTGATTTTGAGGCAGAACTGCATATGAATCTGAATAAAGCCTCTGATTTTCTTAGGCAAGTAATGATATTCAATCAAAAAGAGGATTTGGACGACCATAACCAGGCACAGATTGCTCTGGAAGGGCTTTATAATCGTGAGGACAATGGCCAGCTTAGCGGCTCTGAAAAAGTAAATCTGATCAGGGGGATGGTAATCCTTATTGAAGGCCACTATACCCTTAGGAATCATATGGATAGATTCATAGATTTGAACATACTCTTGCTAGGGGATTACGATGAGCTACTAAAGAGAAAAGCGAATCGTGTAAAAGATTATCGCAATCAGGATGAAGCAATAGATTATTTCTGGAGGATTGATGTCCCTTCTTTCAGAAACCACCTAAAGAGGTTCGGGAACAATGCAGACATAACCATAGATAATACCGATTACAATAATCCCGTAATTGATGACAGCGGCAAAATCATCAGTGAATGGATAAACATTCCGAGCGACAAGGTTTACCCAAAACTTAGCCTTAATGGTCAAACAAGCATAGGCGATTTTGTATTTTCAAACTCTATCCTGGTAGCTGAAGAGCTCAAGACCGAGCTTGAAAGGACAGTATGTGCAATGAAAGAGCTGGATAATCACATCGGAAGGTACTTGAGAATAAACATTCAAAGCTTAAAGAATGATGTTACAGAGCTAGTAAATAATACTATAGCAGAGCTTAACAAGAACATGAGCAATGGATATTCGGTAAAACTCATGCACACAGACTCGCTGTACAACATATATTACAGAAGGCTGCCTTTCTCAATTTGCCTTGGCTTATTCTATGGGGATGATAGAGCCCCAGCCGTGTCTTTGCTTGCAGACATATTCCAGTCAGAATTATCTATCCAGATAATATGGGCTGGCGGTTATAAATGCTTAAGCATGCTAAGGATGCTTGGAGAAATCTCTGAAGAGATAAACCATGTCATGAAAGATTCATTGATTGGCCTTCCTGAGAATAATGGAACAGACCAGATAACTGTCTTTCTTCCGACAGATTTCACATTCCCAACCTTTCTAAAAAAATATGAGCCCAAGCTTGTTTATATCAGGAAAGAAGATGAGGTCATATCACCGTCACAACTATTGAAAAAATCGGCATACGATCAGGGTGTGTGGATACAAAGATTTGCATTCTTCTCAGAAGCGTCTTTTTTTCAGGATATATTATCAAATCTAGGAGTTCAAAGCATACAGGTAGGCAGCTACTTAATATCAGTCGGGCATTCAAGAAAAGATTTGCTTAATGACTTTAACACCTTTGTAAAAGAATGGGAGAGGCCAATAATAAAAGAAGAGCTTTTCAAAAAAGCAAATGATGAAATGGATAAGCTGGTCATTGAGGAAAGAGATGATGCAAAGGAATTTGTAAGGCTTAAATGCCCTCTATTCAGCATGATGGATGGCTACTTATTCAGCGACTTCATGTATGGGGATGATTCCAAGATTGAAGAAGGATTAGAGAACATAAGGCTCATGCTGACTTCAAAAAATCGCCTTTTAAGAAAAAGAGCCACACAATTCATACTAAAATATTTTCCCATGCTGTCACTTCCTACAGACAAGCTTTGGGAAAATCTTCCTGAAGGCGTAAAAAAAGAGATTTTTCTAGAGTCATATAACAAAATATCCCCTTCTATTATGGCAGAGATTTATCTGTGGCTTGCCCTAAGAAAAGAACGCTCTTCAATTCTTGCATGCAATATTTATGATATAAGAAAAACATCGATAGATAGCATATCTTACCTTGATGCAGCTGCAAAAAACAATATGCCAATCCTCCTTCAATGCTCTATGAATGCAGCTGGACAAAAGGAAATTGGTCCTGATGGAAAAACATACGAAGGATACCTTCATGTTCCTGGCGGGCCTAAAGGCTTTATAGACGCTGCATTTAATTCAGCCAGGGACCTTTTCTTGACCAAAGGCATATTGCCTCTTTTTGGCATTGGCCTTGACCATGTAAACTCTGAACTTGACTATCCTGAGGGAAGGTGCAAAAGATTCTTGGAGATGTCTGTAAAGACAGGGCTGCTTACACATTATGTGCCAGACGGAGAAAGCCTTCTTCACAACAATCATACTGGTAATGTGAGTAATAAGTCATCAGGCTACGATAGGATGGCAAAATTCTCTGCTGAGTTGACATATGACCTGAAATCATTGTATCTGGTTGACAGGGAACTATGTGCAGGTGAGCTGAATTACAGCGATAAGCCTGATGAAGCAAGAATACAGACAGTTGAGGAAATGAAGAGTTTCATGAGAAGCTACCAAAAGTACTTAGAACAAAAGAATCTCACTGCCCTATTAAGCAGGCCCATGCTTTTTATTGGAAATCTGGGGACTGTCCATCATGGCTATGACAAAACACCTCCTGCTGTTGAGCAATCACAAAAATGGAGAGACTCCTTAAAATGCGAAAATTTTGTTTCTCCAGTGTTGCATGGAACAACTGACACGCACAGGGAGGTTCTGCAGAAGGCAGCTAATGGGTGCCATAAGATAAATGTTGCAGGCGGATTCCTGAATATCATGATAGAGAACCTTCCTGAGGGGGTAAGCAGAATAATCTATGAGTCTAAAGTAGACCATAAAAGGATGATATCAAGTGTAAGGCATCTTATGGACCATATGAGGAAAGAAGAATTTGAGCATTTGAGGAACACTCTAACAAATTCCTGCACAGATTTATTATCAACCATAAACAGTCCCAAGCTGACAAGCAGGGACATTTCATATTTTCAATACCAGAACTATAAATACGTTCCTGAACACATTGGCATCATCCTGGAGCAAATACGTGTTTCAATAAATCGCTATAAAAAACCAGTCCTTGTAGCATTAGAGAGAAATAATAAGCCAAATAATCGTGCTGCCTTTTGCGCTTCAATGATAGAAGTTCCTGCAGAAAAGATGGAACCCTTGATTGAGGTCATATGGAATAATGGTGTTAAACACTTTCATATAGATGCAGGTGATGGAAAGTTTATACCAAGAAAATTCAGTGGCATAGAAAAAGCTCAAATGATAAAGAAAAAATATAAGGATTCAGTATTACACGCACATTTGATGGTCGAGAATCCTCATTTCCCCCAAGAAGGAAAGATGTGCCAGATAGAGCAATATATAAAAGCCGGGTGTGAAGGAATCGCTGTCCATCCCAGGGCTTTCAGTGATAGAAACGAGCTTTTTAATGCCATAAGCCTGATAAAAAACCTGGGTGCCAGAGCTGGCATAATGGTTGAGACATCTGACAGCATTGATAATAATATAGTTGAGATTATTGCACGAGCCAACATAGATTGGGTGGTTGTCATGGGCGTCCCAGTAGGATATGGCGGGCAAATATTCCAGTTCACAACCCTGCAAACAATATCCAACTTAAACGAGCTTTTTAAGCTCTTAAGAAAAGAATACATGATTGAGGTGGATGGGGGGCTTACTTTCCAGACAATCGAGCTTTGTAAAAATGCAGGCGCAACACTTTTTTCAGGATGGTCAATTGTCAAGTCAAATGATTTAAGAGAGCTTGAAAGCAACATAAAAAGACTAAATAAGCTGCTGCATGATGCTGCATGAGGATAAGATGGTTCCACATCATAATCTTAATGTCATAATCCCGATGGCCGGATACGGCGAAAGGTTCAAAAAAGCAGGTTATGCTAACTACAAGCCGTTTATTCTCATTAAGAATAAGCCCATGATAGATTATGTGCTAGAAGCCTTTCCAGAAAATCTGACTAGATATTTATTGATTAACCCCGCACTGATAAGCAAGCAGCAAAGGAAATATCTCGAGGATAAAGGAAATGTAAAGCTGATTGAAATAGCTCCGCATAAAAAAGGCCCTGCCTATTCAATATACCTGGCAAGAGACAGCCTTCCCCTTGACCAAGCCTTCTTCATATCATATGCAGACATTTACTGGACCTGGGATTATAAAGAAGTTGAAAAATTGCTTTCCTATGACGGAATAATATTTACAAGAAAAAGATTTCATTCCCATCTTGTGAAGAACAGCTTCTCAGCCTTTTGTCTTC
>CAYGYA010000060.1:0-5628 GCA_964354085.1 uncultured Methanosarcinales archaeon | reverse complement strand
CCTTTTTAATCTCAGAAGCATTATCAGCCATTAAACCCATGAACCTCTTTCTATAGTTCTCACTAATGAATTCATTGAAATCCATGTTTGACCAGTCATCCCTGCAATGAGCAAGGTCAAAGTCTTTCTCTAATCTTGCATATAGTTCCTGGGCTTTCATTGTTTAGTCTCTAGGGGACTCCGGTGCGTAGCACTAGGAGTCGCCTTTTTTGCTTAAGCCATCAAAAACAGCTACGTTTTTGGGGCTTCTCAAAAAGCTATGCTTTTTGTTGAAGCTTTGATTTAAAGCTTAGTGGACTCTGCGGGACTTGCGTCAAACAATTTATCTGTTTGCTGTCGCACCCGCGGCCCCTTCCATGCCGAGGAAGTGCTCTACTACTGAGCTAAGAGCCCGTTAAGACTAGTTATTTATTGAGCATTTAAATATATTACCATTAATTATATAAACCTCTATTCGTATTCTTGTTTTCATGGGAGTGGATGAGGCTATTGAGAAGTATTGCTTGGATAATGCTGTCAAGTATAATGGCAGGGCTAATCCTGGAGCTGTAATCGGTCATTTGATTAAAGAAATGCCTGAAGTCAAGTCTGACATGAAAGCCTTGGCAATGAAGATTAATGCTAAGATTAAGGAGATTAACAAGCTTGGGGTTGACAAGCAGAAGAAGCTTCTTGAGGATAAATATCCTGAGATGCTTGAGAAAAAGGAAAAAGAGGAGAAAGACATCTTTGCTTTCCTAGAGATAAATGACGGTGACAAGATTATCACTGCTTTTCCTCCAGGGCCTGAGAAGTATCCTCATATTGGCCATGCAAAAGCATTGTTTTTGAACTATCTCCTTGCAATGAAGTATAATGGCAAATTTATTCTGAGGTTTGAGGATACTAATCCTGAGCTTGTCAAGAAAGAATTCTATGATATTATGCAGGAAAACTTTAAGTGGCTGGGTGTTGAATGGGACCAATTGCAGTATGCTTCTGACAATATGAAACTATTCTATGAGCTTGCTGAGAAGCTGGTTAAGTCAGGAGATGCTTATATGTGCGACTGCCCTGTTGATGTGATGAGAGAGAACAGGGCTAAAGGAACAGCTTGCAAGTGCAGGGATAAGACAGTGAAACAAAATCATGAGGAATGGAAAAATTTTCCAAAGGCAAAAGCAGAGAGCGCAGCTCTAAGATTAAAGATTGACATGAACCACCAGAACAGCACCATGCGAGACCCTACTATTTTTAGGATTATAGATACTCCTCATGCAAGACTCGGCACCAAGTTCAAGGTTTGGCCTAATTATGATTTCCAGAACGCAATAATGGACGGTTATTATGGTATCACTCACCGTCTTAGGACCAAGGAGTTTGAGATGCGCTCAGAACTACAAAAATATATCCAGAAGCTTCTTGGATTAAATCAGACTTTTACCTATGAATTTGCAAGGTTCAATCTTGAAGGAGTTCCTAGCAGCGGAAGGATTATCAGGGAGATGATTGCAAAGAAAGAATTAGTTGGCTGGGATGATCCTTCATTAGCAACCATTGTTGCTCTCAGAAGAAGAGGATTCATGCCAGAAGCAATAAAGAGTTTTGTGATAAGCACAGGCATAACCAAGTCAGAGTCAACCATGACCTGGGATGACCTTATGGTTCATAACCGTAGGTTACTTGATGACAAGGCAGAGAGATATTTCTTCATAGCAGAGCCTCAGAAGATAAAAATAAAAAATGCTCCTGCTCATGAAATAGAGCTTGATCTGCACCCGAATCATAGGCAAGGCGGAAGGAAATTCAAGACAAATGAAGAATTCTACCTTGCAAAGTCAGATTTTGACGTTGTTGAAAAAGCAAAAAAAGAGGATCTTTACCGACTTATGGATTGCCTTAACTTTGTTAAGAAAGACAAGGAGTTTGTGTTTGACAGCTTTGAATATCAGAAATACAAGGACAAAGGGAAGAAGATAATGCATTTTCTCCCAGTTCAAGATGATCTGGTAAATGTTGAAGTCATGATGCCTGACAAAAAAATTGTCAAAGGATTGGGAGAGCCGTTGATGAGCAAGCTAAAAGAAGGCGACGTAATCCAGGCAGAAAGGTTTGGCTTTATAAGGCTAGATAAGAAAGAGAAAGATAAGTTGTTGTTCTGGTATACACACCAGTAACTTTTCGTTAGGTTTATTAATTATTAAAAGTTCCTCGCTCATATGAAAACCCCTAAGTCTTTTTATGAGATTGAATTAAAGACTCTTCTCACAGAAGAGCAATTCAACAGATTACATTCTGAGCTTCCTAAGAAAATGAAGCTGATTAACACAGAATCAATTCATACCACAAGGTACAGGCCTGGTGATGTGAGGCTTAGGCATTCTGACAAGACAACCGAAATTGTTTGCAAGGATAAGGACCCGACTACTATTTGCAGGAAAGAGATTGTTATACCTTTGGGATCGATTAAAGAGCTGGAGCATTTTTCACAAATGCTTGATTTGCTGGAATTCAAGCCAGATCCTCCGTGGCTAAAGCATAAGAAAGAATTTGAGCACAGGATGAATGGTTATAGCTATGTTGTTTGTCTTCAGCACATTGAAAAGTTCGCTTATATTATGGAGGTTGAATTCCTGAGCCAGAATGATGATTCTGCGATTCATGAGCCAAATCTCAGGAGAATAATCAAGGAACTTGGCTGCGAGCCTATTGAACCAAAGGATTTTGCAGACAGGATTAACCAGTATATACAAACTAACAGGATAAGATAATTAGTTCTGTCTAGAATATCCCTCGCAGCCTATCTTCTTTAATGCATCTTTGAGGCAGATTACTCTTGAATTAGGAAACTTTTTGTATATTGAACCTATCAGAATATTGTCTGGCATGATGAACCAGTCATAAGAAATCGGGTGGTTCAGGACCAGGTCAGTTATTGCCCATAAATGCTTCGGGGATTTTACTCTCGAATACAAGTACTTATTAGTACCTACCAGGCACCCTTCCTCAAACCTGCTATTAAAATTATATCCTCCCCCTACAAAAACCTGCTTGTCTGCGAATGTTGAATCAGGTTCAAAGCATGTCTTTACATCTCCTGTATGCGCTCCAGTAAACACCACCCTATCCACAAGCCCGCTCTCAAGCAAAGAGCTGGTTAGAGCTGCATAATGGTATATGCATTCAAACACCACAATTCCTACTTTTTCTTTTGGAAGCCTCATCTCTAATAGCCCAAGCAGCCTGTTTAGGTAGTTTTGTGCTTCAAATGCTTTGAATTTCTTGGCTGGTGAATCAAACAACTCCCTGTCTGAAAGGTGAAGATAAAACGGATGAGTCAGAGCAATAATGTTTTTTGCTGGTATTGGCCTATTATAACTAGCAGCATGCTCTTGTGCTTCCCTGAATAGGTTAGAGTCAGGATCTTGCAAGTATTCATTATCTAAAAGGCCAATTGAGAGCAATCTTTGTGAGACCAATGCCTTCCACTTAGAAAAGCCCGGGTTAATAATTACGTCGCTAATGTCATTGCTTCTAGAAGGATTATTGTGCTGGTGAATCAAACTAAGATCTTCTCTAAGGTTCGTGACATAAGCCGGTTCTATCATGCACTATATTCATGGAAACTGGAATTTATAAATCTTTCGGTTATTTAGTTACTTTATAGTAGTAATAAAATAATGTCTTTGCAGAAAGGAAAAGTTTTTATAACCTTAAAACACAAAACAGGCAAAGACAACATCCTATCAAGGAGGTGCTTGACATGAGTGAAATGCTAATCATAAAGGTAAAAGTCAAAGAGGCTTGCGGCGAGATGAGCGTGGCAACTGATTTTCTAGATAGCCTTAACGAGCACGTCAATGATGTTGTCAAGAAAGCCATCTGGAGAGCCAAGGAGAACGGAAGGCGCACGGTAATGGGAAAGGATGTTTAGAATAAGCTCTATTTAGTTTTAGCAGGCCTTGCATTAATCATTTTGCTCGGGATAGGACCTTGCTTAACAGCCACATAATTTCTCTTGCTTCTCACAGTATTCTTAAGATCATCAATTTTTCGGATGAGAAAGCCAACATCTCCTGGCAGCATCCCGTTTCTGTTCAGGTTCATAATCTCTTCTTCCATCATGATAAGCTCTGCCTCAATATAATTCAGCTCTTTAACCTTGCACTGCTTAGCATGAGGAGCTGCTTTTATTAAGAAATCCTTGATTGGGTTGGTCAGCATCATCTTCTGCCAAAAAGACCTCTTCTCCTTTTTTCATGAGAAGGAAATTGAGGTAATGACTGGTTGTCAAAGCCAGGAGTCTGGGGAGGAGGCGGAATCTGGGCAGAATATTCCTCTGGGAAATCCCTTCCCTGAGGATACATTGATGGGCCTAGAGGAGGCATTCCCATGCTTAAGTCAGCGTTTGACGGCGTAACCATGGGTATTCTCGGCCCTTGCCTGTTAGGTGAAGATTCCTCTTCTTCTTTCTCCTTGTGCTCATTAATTTCCTTGACCATATCGCCAATTGATACTAAGCCATGGGCTATCTGCTCGTTCTGGTCCCTTATAGTTTTTAAATCCCCCACTGGGTTGAATTCATTATAATCCTTGTCAAGGTCTGCCCCTGCTCTTGCAAATATGTCAATAAGCTTTCTGATGTTATTGTTAAGCTCATTAATAGAATCAAGAAGGCTCTCTCCTTCTTTTAAATCTCCGAGAGGGTTCTTCTTAAGGCGCTCAAGCTGTTTTTTCAAAGCCTCAATTTCCTGCTTAGGAAGCAGCTCGTACTCATCATCTTCTGCCAAGAACATACACCTCTAAATACCTCTTTTTTAATCCTCTTTTTATCTCTAACGCATAATTAATTATAATGATATATAAACTTTTCTAAAAAGTCACTATCTCTAGTGTTTATCTCAGACTTCCAATCTCTTAATTATTAATTTAAAGCCAGGGAAGTATTTCTTTGCAATGAATTCTGCGCGCTCAATAATCTGTTCCTGAGTAAGAAAGCCCATAACAAAATCATCTTCTCCAAAACCACGAAACCTGTCGTCCTTTACCAGTTCGTCCAATGTCAAGGGCCTGTATAGCTCAACTTCTCTGGGAACAGCAGGTACGCCTCCACCGGAGATAACCACTCCTCTTGTTTTGTCTTGAAATTCCAAAAAAGGAAATTCCAGTTTCCCATAGTAATGCATTGCTGACCATGTCGTTGATCTCCATGATGTAATACCTAGTTTTAATGAGTCGCGAGGGTGGTCTTCAAAAGCACAAATATGAAGAACATACCGCCTGTTTTCAATAACAGCTTCATAACCTTCGTGTCGCAGAAATAATTCCAAAGGCAATTTGTTTTGTAATAAATAATCGCAAAGAATCCCTGACCTCAGGAATACTGGAAACGGGAAGCATGGCAATTCTTCTTCGGATTGAAGTTTTTGATTCATTTTTTCTCGTACAAGGTTCAGTACTCAGGCATCTCACCAGCGCCAGGAGGCATTCTGGGCATCTTTCCTGCTCCCTCTGCTCCTCCGCCGGCAATCACATCATCAATGCGCAATATCATGACTGCGACTTCTGCAGCACTGCTGACAGCCTGGGTCTTTATCTTGAGGGGCTCAATAACTCCTTGCTTCCATGCATCAACAATCTTGCCTGTGA
>CAYGYA010000059.1:0-24689 GCA_964354085.1 uncultured Methanosarcinales archaeon | reverse complement strand
TACCTCTGCCAAGGTCATAGCCTTGAAAAAAGTGCTCTTGCCAACATTAGCCTTTCCTACAATTCCTATAATCATGCTGAGAAGGAGAAACTATTAATCCTGCTTAAAGGTTTTTAAAAACCCATATTTTTTTATATAAGCACAGAATAACCATCTCTCATACGGCTGTGGTCTAGCGGTATGATCGGAGCTTCCCATATGAGAACTGGAAAGTTTTAGGCTTTTCACTCTCGTGAAAAGAGCTCTTGGTTCGGGTTCGACACAGCTTTTCATAACAAAAGCTGGCAAAAGTACTTAAGGAGGATATTAACTTCGTTAAATCCTCCGAACTGCTTTCAGCAGAAAAGTTGGCGAAACTCCCGGCAGCCGTATTTTTTTATTCAGAATTATTCTTCTTCTGCAAACTGCTTTATCGCCTCGAAGTTTTCCACTATTAGCTTGGCTTTTCCTCTGCCGAACTGGAATGGAAACTTGTCATTCTCATCTCTCTTCATAATTATCATCTTGTTGCCTTTGAATTCACCATATTCAATCATATTATCACCTACGCAATTCTTAATTTCAGGTATTGCTGGCCCTTTTTAAAACTTGTTTTTTGGGGCAATCTTAATAAACAGGTCTTGTTTTCTGCTTAATCATGGAATCTATGTCGTGGGTTAGGAAGTATGCTCCTAAGAAGCTATGCCAGGTTGATGGCCTTGACAGTGCTATTGCTGAGCTTGGCAAGTTTGTTACCCGCTTCAAGAAAGGCAAGGCTTTAATGCTCTATGGCTCTAGTGGCGGAGGCAAGACTAGCAGTGTTTATGCTCTTGCTCATGAGCTCGGTTATGAACTGATTGAGATTAATGCCAGCGACACAAGGAACGCTGACCAAATTGATGCTTTATTAGGCAATGCTTCAAAGCAGATGAGCTTGTTTTTCAAGAGCAAAATCATTCTTGTTGACGAGCTTGATGGTATTGCTGGCAGAGAAGACAGGGGTGGGGTTCAGGCTATTCTCAGGCTTATTGAAACCAGCACCTATCCTATTATTCTTGTTGCCAATGACCCTTACAATGAAAAGCTCTCTGGCCTGAGAAAGAAATCAACCATGCTTGAGTACAGAACTAGGCCTTATACTACTATTCTTAAGATTCTGGAAGGTGTTTGCAAAGAAGAAAAGATAAAGTATGATGAAGAAGCTCTTATTATGCTTGCCAGAAAAGCCGGCGGTGATGTGAGAGCCTCTATTAATGACCTACAGAGTCTTACTGCTGATGACAGAAAACTCACAAGAAAAGAGGTAGAGGAATATGGCGACAGGGATAAGACAGAGAGCATAATCCAGGCTTTAGTAAAGGTTTTCAAGACAACTGACATTGACGTTGCTCTCAAGGCTTTTGATAATATTGACGAGGACCTGGACAAGGTTTTTCTCTGGGTGGATGAGAACATTCCTCATGAATACACAAAGCCTGCTGATTTAGCAAGGGGTTTTGAAGCTCTAAGCAACGCAGATATTTTCAAGGGCAGGATTATGCGCTGGCAATACTACAGGTTCTATGTTTACTGTTACAATCTATTAAGCGCTGGTGTTGCAGCTGCAAAGGATGAGAAGTACAAGAGCTTTATCAACTACAAGCCTACCTCAAGGATTCTTAAGCTCTGGATTGCTAAACAGAAGAACCTGAAAAAGAAAGCTATTTCTGAAAAAATAGGAGAGAAAACCCACACCAGCATCAAGCGAGCGCTCCAAGACACCCTACCTTATCTAAGGCCTATTTACAAGAAGAACAAGAAAGAAGCTGACAAGCTGACTCATTACCTTGACCTTGACAGCGAGCAAGTTGAGTGGCTTAAGAGATAAAGTGATTCATATAAAATTTTCAATAACTTTATATAAGCATGTGCACTAATTCTCCTCTTATGAGCAAGGAAAAACCCAAGGAAAACATGGAACATAAAAAAGACCAAAAAGATAATAAGAAAGAGAACAAGGAATCTAAGAAGGAAACCAAGGATAATATTGAAAAAGAATTCTTGCAGGAACTAATCAGCTTTCTCCAGAGAAAAGGCTTTGTGTGGGGTCCTGAGCCTGAGATTTATGGAGGAACAGCAGGCTTTTACACCTATGCTCCTCTTGGAAAACTGCTAAAAAACAAGGTTGAGGATGTTATCAGGAGAACCTTTCAGCAGGAAGAGTATGCAGAGGTTGAATGCCCTATTGTGATGGAAAGAAAAGTTTGGGAGGCTTCAGGCCATCTTGGAGGATTCACAGATGCAATAATAACCTGCTCAAAATGCGCTTCAACATTTAGGTTAGACCAGCTTTTGGCTGATTATCCAGAGACAAAGCATTTCAAGAATCCAGAAGAATACTTGAATTTCATAAAAGAAAAAAAGGTTATGTGCTCATCATGCGGAGGAGGGTTAAAGCAGGAAATCAAGAAGCTTAACTTGATGATGAAAACAACAATTGGGCTTGACCAGGAAGCTTATAATCGCCCAGAGACAGCTACAACAACTTATCTTCCATTCCTGCGCTATGTTGATTATTTCAGGCGCCAGCAAATATTTGGAGTGTTCCAGATAGGGAAAGCTTTTAGGAATGAGTTAAGCCCAAGGCAGCATCTGATCAGGGTGAGGGAATTTACTCAGGCAGAAGGCCAGTTATTCATAAAAAAAGAATTAAAGAATAATTTTGAGAAATACCAGGCAGTGCAGAACGAGGCTTTGCCTCTCTGGGATTACCAGAGCCAAGAGAACAAAAGTACACCTAAAAATACAACCCTGAAAGAAGCACTAGAAAAAGGATTATTCAAGAGCCAGGCATATGCCTGGACCATAAATCTTGCTTATAAGCTCTTCAAAAACATGGGAATACCAGAAGACAACATAAGGATGAGGCAGCACTTTCCTGACGAGAAAGCATTTTATGCAGATGATGCCTGGGATGTAGAGATAAAAATGAGAAGCTTTGGCTGGATAGAAGTGTGCGGAGTGCATGACAGGACAGACTATGACCTGAAACAGCACGCCAAGCACAGCGGTACTCCTCTTGAAGCATTTGACGAAGCAAGCGGAGAAAAATACATTCCTCACGTGCTTGAGATAGCATTTGGGACAGACAGGCCAGTATTTGCCTTGCTAGACACCTTCTATGACAAGAAAGAAAAAGAAGAAGGAAAAACAATATTCAAGATTCCCTATCACTTAAGCCCGATACCAGTTGCAGTATTCCCATTGATGAAAAAGCCAGAGCTAGTAGCCAAGGCAAAAGAAATCCATGAAATGCTAAAGAATGATTTTGTGTGTGCCTATGACGAGACAGGAGCAATAGGCCGCAGATACTTGAGAGCAGCAGAGGCAGGGACTGCATTCTGCGTCACCATTGACTTTGAAACCCTTGAAAAAGAAGAGTCTGACGTGACCATCAGGGACAGGGACACTGAAAAACAAATTAGGATAAAGATAAAGAATCTCAAAGAAACCCTTTCTGCCTTAATCAATGAAGAAAAGAAGTTTGATGAGTTGAAATAATTCTTTAAGCAATTATCCGAGAAAAACATTTATAAATCACTAGCTAGTTTCAAGTGCTACCGAGCAAGAAGCTTGATAGTTCGGAGGATTTTACGAAGTAAATATCCCCCTTAAATTTTTTGGTCAAGCTTTTCACAAAAGGTTGGGCTGGTAGCTCAGACTGGGAGAGCACACGGCTGAAGTGTTTACGAAGGAAACATTCAGTAAACCTTCGTTTACTGTGAAACCGTGGCGTCATGGGTTCAAATCCCATCCGGCCCACTCTTATTTCTAAGAGAAAAAAAGTTATCCTGTACTCGCAAATCCCGATAGTATTGAGCCTGCCACAAGAGTGAAGAGCATAGTCACAAACAACGACACTAGGATATATGTCACTGTTGTTTTCAGCAGGTTATTGCCTATAATGTATCTCTCGCTTAATTTATCACTGCCATTCTCTATTCCATTGATGAGGATTGATAGAATAAAGGTAATCTGAACAACATACAAGCCTACAACTATCTGGAAATAATAGGTTGATATGCCTGTGCCGAACATTGAGAGCAATCCTGCTCCGCTAATATTTGCTTCTCCTGCTTCTGATGACAGGTCTGAAAGCCTCATGGATAAGAATCCCAGTATCTGGGTTATCATGCTTGTTATTCCTACAACAATTCCTGCAATTGCAGGTGTTAAGAAGCTAGCCTGGCTTTTCATGCTGCTAATAATGTCTGCCATTAAGTCCTTTAATCTCTCATCTACCCTGTGGATTTGTTTTATGTACTCTGCAATATTGATTACTGCCTGGCTTGCTATAATTGGTCCTTTCTTGCTGCTCTCAATAAGTACTTTCATGCTGCTCTCAATAAGATTAGAAGGATAATAGATTAGAGCTCCTCTTTTCTCGTCAAATATTGCTTGCTCAACATTCATCCCTAGTTTTGAGATGTTGGTGCTCACAATCTCAAAGAACTTGCCACTAAGAGTGCCTTCCATTACTACTGCTACTTTTCCAAAGGCTATCTCTGCAGGAAGGCCATCTCCCAGCCTGTTTCCCAGCTGGAATAGTGCTGAAGCGAATTCCTGTTCAAGAGCCTTTGCCTGGTCTCTTATTTTTATAACATTCCTGCTCTTGAAATGATAAAATGCACCAAAGGATAAGCCAAAAGCCAGCACGATGAACATGCTCAGTATTATGGCTCCAATGCCAAAAGGCCCTACAATGTTTTCTGTCTGCTTGCCTCCTGCAACCTCGTACCTATAGCCAAGAAAATAATAAGTTGCTTCTGGATCTGTAGGAGTGCTTATTATCTTAAAATCATTACCGCTGGTAAGAACAATGTCGAAATGAGGGAGCAAAGCATGCATAATAAGGGGCACTACACCGAGTATGAACAAGAATATGAATATCATGACTGCCACAAGCGATGGGCTGATTTTAATCTCTGACTTGCCTATTGGTATAAGTATATCCTTGTATTTTCTTATCTCAGGATTATTTGATATGTCGCTTTCACCATAGCCTGTTGGCCTGGTTGATAATATGTTCTTGGCAAGATAGAACACAGCCAGTGGGAACACAATATTGTATAAAACAAATAAGTGATACCATTTTACTTCAGGCATAAAGCTTACAAGCAAAGGCAAGATAACAAGCCCGAGGATTGGAAGGATTATTCCTAGCATGTGCAATGCAGTGAGCGGCCCTTTTAGGTTGTGGGCAAAGTGAAGCATCTTCTCATAGGTTTCATCAAGAATAACGCTAAGTGACTTGTCAAGGGCAGAAAGCCTTCTGTCATCTGAAGTCTCATAAAGGGAAGACTCAATCAGGTGAATGCTTTCTATGAATTCCATATTATACTTGCGCCACGTCTGGAGGTAATCATCAAGGCTCTCTTTTATGGAATCAAATTTGTCAGACTCAATATCCCACAAAACCTTTTTCAAGTCCAGTGATAACGGAGGGGTGAGATGCTCTGAGGCAAAACTAAGGGCTCTTTCAAGGTTGCTGGTGTGCCTCATGTATGTTACAAGGTAAAATATTGCCAGCACCATCTGGTTGCTTGCCTTCATTCGCCAGTTATTGGCGAGAAAAAAAGGAAGCTTCTGAAGAGGAATGATTACTGCTAAAGCAGCCATCACCCCGAAAAGCACAAAAAACATGCTGCCCTGCGCAGAAAAAAGAAATGAAGGGATAATATAGGTAACCAGGATTATTGCAAAAGCAATCACGATCGGAGCAACAAATGAAAAGCTCATCACCCCCGAAGGGGTCACTTCAAGATGGCATATCTTTATTGCCTCTTCAATCTCAGGCAATTGCTTCTTATCAGGCTCTATCTTCATTATCTGCGAAGACCAGTTGCAGAGCTTCTCATAAACTGTGAGATGGCGGGGCATGCTTTCTCTTTTGAAAAGCCCGTACTCTCTTGAGGTTAATGGTTCATCTCCTGAATATGAACTTCCTTCTTTTTCCTTAAAGCCCTTTTTCAACTCTTTATCATACTTTAACCTTAAATCCTCAAGGGTTCGATCGTCTGCCATTTGTCACCAAGCTATTTGGATTGAATATTCACTACTCTTATTTCTCTGAAGTTTCAAAATCAGGTTCTTTGCTCTTCATGCCTTTCTTGACTTCCTTCCTAAGCCATTCTCTCCATTCAAACAGTATTCTCTCAGAATCAAGCTTTCCAGTCTTATCTACGACTTTATCGCATATTATGTGGAATTGGTCATTGCACTTGATGACAAAGGTTGCTTCTAGCAATTCAAAATTGTTCTCAGCTTCTGCAGCCTTAACCAATTCTTCCTTCATCTTTGATCTTAGCATCACATTATCCCAGATAGCATCCCAGTTGCCTGCCCATTCCTTGACATTGCCCGCTATAGCCTTGAGAATGTCGCTGTCGCCATTGATAAGCTCATCAGTAGGCTCTAGCTCATCTGTTTTTGAATTGTACTTCATTAAGTCGACAAAGCCGTGCTCACGCAGAGGGTCATCCTCCCATTCTTTCCTAACTTCTGTTATCTGGGTAACTCTTCTCCATTTATGCAAGCCATCAGGGCTCTTTATTGGGTTTGCAACAATGATTATATCAGTTGCTTTGAAGCTGGTTCTTGGAACCTTGAGGTCATTGACCACCCTGTCAAAAACTCCATAAGGGCTGTCTCCGTGAATAGTTCCTGCCACAACATTAGCAAGTGCTCCTACTCGCATTGCCTCATAAAGAGCAGATGCTTCTGTACTCCTTACCTCTCCAACAACAAGAGCAGAGTCCCCAAGCCTAAGGGTTGTTCTTATGCCTTCATCAGCAGGCACTTCTGAAGTTCCTTTTGTAAGGGCAGAAGCTACTTTCAATGGCTGGATATTATAGCCAAGATTTCTCATGCTCTCTGTCGGAAGTTCGAGGGTGTCCTCTATGGTTATAATCCTGTAACGCCTCATAATCTCTATCATTACTCCTCCTAGAATGCTGGTTTTTCCAGCGCTCCTGGTTCCTGCAACAAGCACTGTCCTGTTGCCATCAACCAAGAAACTAATAAGCCCTGCTGCCAGCGAGTTAAGCATTTTCTTATGCATAAATAATGGGAGAGTCCAAGGCTTATCCCTGTGCCTTCTAAAAGCATAGGCTATTCCGAACGGGTTGAGCGGAGGAGCCACAACTCCTACTCTTGACCTTGCAACATTAGGAATTGTAATTTCTGTGTCAAGAACAGGATTTGCCTCATCCAAAGGCCTTCCGCTAATCATTCTTAGCTTTGAAGCCCAGCTCTCAGAATCATTAATACTAGGGATTATGTTAGTCTTACAATCTCCATAATCCTCGTGAACAATGAAAAGGGGAGATTGCCCTGCAGGGCTGTTAAAAGTAATATCCTGAATCTTCTGGTCTTCCAAGAGCACCTCTATCAAGCCAAAGCCAACAGTGTATCTTATGAGTATCATGGTCAGCTCGTTAAGTTCTTTATCTGAAAGCTTAATGTTCCTGAAACTAGCCAGCTCCTCAAGCAAATCCTGGCCCACATTAAAGAACACTTCTCTCATGCGCTCAGGATCAACAAATTCCTGGCGAGTTGGCTTGTGCTCTGCAATAATGTTTCTTGCAAGGTCCAGCAGCTCATAATGCTCCTCTTTCAGCTTAAACTCAGGAGGAGTTATATGGTACAAGTACTGGACATTATCATCAAGTGCAAAAATCACAATCTCTGTGTCACCAACATTATAATTGTCAAGCTCAGAGGCTTGTTTCGGATAGGTTGCCATTAGCTTGGTAAACATGAAATCAGGCTTTATCATGGGAGAGAATATCTTGGAATAAATTCCCCTGTCAAAGGATTTGTGGCCTGGCAGGAATGGTTTTGCAATGGTTATTAGCCTAGTCTTTTCCATTAATTCAATAATTTCTGTTAAAAGCTTTACATAGAACTTGTGCGCAGGAGCAGCCTCTGGAACATCTGTTTCTATTAATACTTTTTCTCTTCGCAAAAACCTGGTTAATTCAACAAAACAGGTAATAGGGTCTTTTTTTAAAGTATCAAAGATAAGGTTATGTATCTGGTTATAAATGCTGTCAGCATACATTGGAGGAGTCTGAAGCCTTATGGTCTCGTAGCCAAATAATTCCTTCTGCTTGATAAGGCGGTTATACAGGGTAGCTATCTCAATTAGCAGCCTGGTTTGGGCATAATCATACTCATAATCCCTTTTCTGCACAAAAACAATCTTGGTGGCTGTCTTGTTCTCAATAAGCCTTTCCATGGTAAAAGCCATAAGACTCGGATTATCCTCGAGAGAAGGCACAGTAGTCAGGTTCTCACAATTAACCTTAAGAACATTATCCTCGCCTTCCCTTGTCATCTCAAAAGGAAGTCCTCCTTTATTCTTGTCAAAAAGCAAAAAAACACCCTCTTTTTTTAAATTATTTCTATAGCTTAATCTAACCAAACCTAAATACGCCAGGCAACATATATAAATCTTTTGTTGATAGTTAGTAATATGTATATGTATAATAAAGATAAATTAACATATGTATTAAATAAAGATAAAAAAAATAGATGCGCCAATTAGGCATAAATAAATGCACAAATGCGAGAGATGATAACACAGCCGAGGTTATTTTTTCATAAGCAAAAACATTAAATACTCTAAGAGAATAATCAGAACTTGAAAAGATGGTTGAGCCGAATTTTTATCCAAGCGAAACAAACCTTCCCCAGCAGCCTGTTAAAAAGCAGGCTCCTGATTTCGAGGCTTTTAACAGGATTTCAAAGAATGTTAATAATGTTGCTGCGAACCTGAGGATTCTCGAGGAGAGATATTCCACTCTTAGGAATAAGAGCCAGGTTTCTGAGCAAAGCATGATTAGCATGGAGAAAGATATAAGGGCAGATATCAGGCTGCTATCAGATGACCTACTTGATCTTAAAAGGAATCTTTCTGATATTAAGGACAAGCTCAGGCTTATAAGCGGAGAGATTGGTAACCTTGTAAAAAAAGAGGATTTCAAGGTTGTAGAGCGCTATGTTGATATGTGGCAGCCAATGAATTTCGTCACCAGGAATGAGCTTAGCAAGCTGGTTGATGATAAAAAAAGAGATTGAGAGAATTGAACCTGGGCTTAACTAGCTCATCATGACAAAAACCGCATACGGGTTTTTGGATGGGAAATTTTGCGAAATTTCCCATAACATTTATATACCTGATTTTATAAGAAGATTTTGAAAACCAAAAGAGGTGCTAGCTTGGCTTTGTTTAACAAATCAAACGACATGCCTGTTGACCAGGTCAAAGCTATGCGTTCCAAGGGCTTTGATAACAACCAGATAGTCCAGGCCCTTCAGAGGAATGGCTATTCCTCAACCAGGATTTTTGATGCTCTGAACCAGGCAGACCTTGTGACAGGAGCTGCTATGCCTTCAGACTCTTCTTTCATGGGAGACCAGGCTCCTGCACCTCCAGGTTATGATGCACCAGAATCAATGCAAAACTACGGAGGTGGTGGTGGGATGGGCGGTGGCGTTTCAAATGAAGAAGTCGAGGAGCTTGTGGAAAGCATTATTGACGAGAAATGGGAAGAGCTTGCCAAGGACATTAACAAGATTGTTGAATGGCGGAATGATGTTGAATCAAGAATCAGCAAAATGGAGCAGCGCTTTGAAAGCTTGAAAGATGAGTTTGACAAGCTGCACCAAGCGATTATCGGAAAAATTGGCGATTATGATAAGAATATCTTGGAAGTGGGCGCAGAAGTCAAGGCAATGGAAAAGGTCTTTTCTAAAGTTCTGCCCTTGTTCACAGAGAATGTCAATGAGCTTAACAGGATTACCCAGGACATAAAGAAGAAAACAGCATAAAAAAAAGAATATTAAAGCCTGTAAATCAAGATAATTCTCAGTGTAATGAGTCCAATATTTTTTAAAGAAGCCCTATTATATTCTTAGCTTTTTTATCTACGATAGTTTCGTGTAGGATTTAGTCAGGAATAATAAACAAAAGCCTCCGACTAAAAGAACAAATATTAGCCCTAAAACCTTGGGGTGCCTTAAGGTGTTAACCAGGTTGGTTGTAAAACTAGGAGTGGCTGTGCTTGTGGTGCCGGGAGTTGCTGGTTCCAAGCCCGGATATCCTCCTATTGTAGAGTTAGTTGCTACTGGCGTTGTTCCTGTTCCTTTCTCGAGAAGCCCCTGGCCAAAAGCATTGCCAAGAGAAAGCAATAGTATGAGCACTACAAAAACAATAATCCAAGGGTAGACATTAGCGTCTGCTATTAGTTTTTTCATATCTGCTTCTCCAGGCCCAAACATCCTTACTAATACCATGGTGAAGAATATGAAAATTATTATTACCATGAACCAGGGAACCATGTTGCTCACCATGGCGCTAGCGACCTTGGATACCAAGAACAGCAAAGCTACTATCAGGGCAATCATTGCATGCAATCCTTTTTTTTCTTCGCCAAAAGCCTTTATGTATTCTAACAGGCCGAAAAGTATTAGAAAAACTATCAGAACTACAAAAATTATTCCGAAGTGTGAAAATAATCCTACATCAAGGAAAGTTGCCATTTTGCAAAAAGGTTTTTAAAAAGCATAATAAAAAGTGTAAAAATAAAAAAATTTATTTTGGCTTTGCCTATTTCTTCTTAACAGACTTGCCTAAGTCTTCTATCACGCTGCCTATCACGCCTTTTTTCTGCTTATCCCCTTTAGGCTCCTTGGTTATAAACCAGATTATTACAGCGAAGATAAGGACCATCACTATCAAAGCCTGAAGGTCAGGATTGACAGCTAGGAATCCTAGCCACGACGGCAGATAGAACCAGCCTACTGATGAGCCAAAGATAACACCAACAATAATTATTGCTGCTATTGCTACCCATGCTGCCAAGGATGTTCCTGCGACGTCAAACTCATTGCCAAAAACACCTATTATCAGCAACACCATAACAATGGCGACCAAGATTATAGACACCTGGGGCAGCGACGTATTGATCACCGTAACCGGGTCAAATGAGGTGTACATGCCCGTAAAATGAGGCACCACCACCGCCAGACCCATTACAAGGGCTACTATGACATTATAATTCTTCCTGCCATCACCCAGAATCTTGGTCTTTTGCAGAACTGCATACACTATCGTAAATACCAACAAAAACGGAACTAGAAACTCTATTATGTCCCATTGCATAAATACATTGACTAAACCTTCAAACACCATTTTCATCAATCCTCCTTTTCAGTCCTTTTTTAGTAGTTTTTAGTCTTACCATAATGGTTAGACTTTTTATAACTTTCTATAAAATACGGCTTTTTTGCCTTTTTATGTCTTATTCCTCCTTTTCTCCGCTGCTTTTTCTCTTAGGGTCTTTTGTCACATAAAAGATGAATCCTATGACTATTCCGATCAAGACTATTGACGAAACAACAACAGTGTCAAACCTGAAGAACAGGTTCTGGAATATAAAGTCAAGCCAGCCAAGCGCGTGAAGGAATACCAAGACTATGCCCGCGAACATGATAATCATAAACAGGGTCTTCCATCCTTTCTTCAGCACAAATTCTTCCTTCCCGGTATGGAAGCTGCCGACGAGCATTAAAAAGCATATTGACAACAGTAAAAGCAGCACTGTGCTTGACAGTACTTCACTGATAACAGCCACGAGCTTTGTAGAAGCGATTACAAAGAAGGCAATAACAAAAGCAGTCATTCCATTAAGGTTCTTCCTGGTTACGTCAATTCCCTCAATCTTTTCTGTGCCAAAAATCTTGGTTTTCTCTAGAATAGCAAATACTATTGTGAACACCAACAGGAATGGGAGAATAACATCATATACCCCTAGCCTGTCAAAAAATGCGAGGGTTCCCCTGAATACTGATCCTGCTGGTTCTACCGGTACTGCCATGTGTTTCTCTTCTCTTACTTTATAATAGTGGGTATTTAAAGGTTTCGCTTGAACTTTTTAAAAAAGTTCATTAAACACTTAAGGAGGATATTCCTTTCGTGAAATCCTTCGAACTAAGTTTGTTCTTTCTTCTTTTTCTTTATGATTAAAACTGCAATTACAGCGATTATTATAATTATTAAAATGGCAAGCACGATTATTACTGATGGGGTTAGCAATGTTTCGGGTTTTGCAACTCTCTCGCTAATGGTGACTGGAAAGATTTCTGTTTTTAGCTGGTCAGCATATGTAAGAGTAATGTTAAGGATATAATCCCCTGGCAGAAGCCCTGTTGTGTCCAAAAAGCCTGTTGCTTCTTTTTCCTCGCCTTTGCCAAGATTAAAGCTCGGTATTTCATTCTGGTTGTCATTAATTTTCAAAAATCCAACCACAGAAAGCTCAGTATTCCACTCACTATAGACCTTGAACACCACTCGGTTTATTGTGTTAGGAAATAATTCTTTGGTAAGCAGCTCTTTTATTCTCACCAACGGGTCTCCTATAGTAAAATTAGTTTCAAGGGTCTCATTAAACTCATCATAATAGGCTTTGATAACTGCATGGTATAAGCCTCTTTTCAGGATTGGACCTGGCTCTGCTCTGGTAGTGCCTAAGGTGCTTTTGCTAATACTAATCTCAGGTGTGGCTACATTGATTATGAATTTCCCTTCCAAATCATAAATCTCAACTATTGCTCCTGCCTTGAATATATCTTCTGAGCCAAGATTGTCAAACTTAACATAAAGTGGCAAGGGTGTGCCTTCATCAACTTTCAGCGTAACCATAGTGATGTCAGCATATTTTGAAGGATAAGGCACTTTGATTTTTATAGGTATTTGAGGGGAAATGTAGGCTATGATATTGCCTTCGCCGCCGGTTTCAAAAAAAGGAGTTATTTTTATTCCTCCAGTGCGAATTCCAGGCTCCATCTCAGATGGAAGTTTTATTATTAGCTTAAAAGGAATTCTGTAAGCATCTGAGCTGACTTGTACTGTTGGTTTTTCAAAGAACATAAAATCCTTTATTTCACCATACGCTCCAAGGTTTGCCTCAAAAGTATTGCTTTCTGAATTTATTATGTTGAACTCGAGTTCTACTGATGTGTTTGGCTTAAAATAAATTGATTCATCAGCCGGGCTAACTCCCAAGCTATTCACCAAAGCAAAAGCTAATAATAAATTGGCTAATAGAAAAAGAACTAGAAAGAATAACCTTTCTTTTGATAATCTTTCTTTTTTATTGAATTTCTTGCTTAGCAAATGTTTCATGCGCTCTCACTCTATTTTGTAAAAGCCAACCTCTATAGCGCTGGTCTTAGGACCTGGTGGTTCAATTAAGGGTACAGTAATATTAAGCTCTATATTCCCTGTATTGTTTCCTAGAGCAGTATTATTTTCATAGGTCAGGTTGCAAAACAGGTTTTGTGCAGAAAGGCTCATATTGGCAAAGGTCATCTGGGAGCAGCTGCTATTAAAGCTGCCTGTTTTGTTAACAGATGCTTCAAACTGATAATAGACTGTATTCATAGCAACGCTATTGAACAGGGCACTTGCATTAATAGTTACATTGATAAGAACATTTCCTATATTCGCTGCAACAAGCTGAGTCGGGCTACGAGTTAGCGTGTTATTATTCTGACCTATGCGCATATTAGTGAAGTTAGAATTATTAACAAGCAATATAAGGTTGCCTTGGTTAGAAATCGTGAAATTAGACATATTTGAAGTGTTACAATCACCATAAATATCACAGGCAGTCACAGTCCAATTATAAGAAATTGGGTAAATACATAATGGATTAGAAACAGTATAGTTTGTCGTGGTTACATTAAGGAAGGGTTGGTAGCAGGAACAGCTCCCGCCGCCACAAGAAATATTAATAGTATAATTAGTGGCAAACCCTCCGTCAGGGTCTGAAGCAGCGCTCCAGTTAAAATTCGGTCTTCTCTCAAACACAGTATTATTGTTGTGTGCAGGATAGTATAAGGTTGGCTTTACAGGAGCGCTATTAGTTAAGCCGCAGCAGACTTTCTGGCTATAAGTAGAGCAATTCCCAATATGAGCATTGGTTGTGTTGATTCCTTCTGTTCCTGCCATGCTAAAAGTGCAATTGTAAGGAGCAGAACAACTACCTGAAGGATAAGTGCAGGATACTTTCTTCCAGTTGCTGCCAAGGCAGGCAGATGCATTAATATAATTGCTATTAGTCCCTATCTCAACATGTGCATTAGTCGAATTTGAGAGCCTGACCACTGTTACATTGCCTGGGCAAGCTGTGGTTATGTTTATGCTTGGGTTGGTGTTATTGCAGCAGATGGAATAATTGTATGTGGCAGTAATGCTATAATTTTGGGCATGAGAATTAAAATATCCATTGTGAGTGTCATTCTCAACACCCATGAGCCTGGACATGTTAGGAGGGCAGGTAGTGTTCTGGTAGAATATGCATTGTATGTCATTAACAGCCAGTACGAACAGGACTGGGAGCAGGCTCAGGAAGGAGCATAGAAATAATATTCTCAAAGATTTCTCCATCTACAAAACCACCCTTTCATACTTGATTATTAAAAAGATTATTAAACCAGAGCATATATAAAGCTTTTTATTCAAACTGCTCATCAACATTAACTTTAAATAATGAGGATAATTTCAGAAATAAGAAGGGTGGGATTATGAAGATTTTAGGCTTGGATATTAACCTGCTGAGTCATGCATCTGTGAAAATCAGGGATAAAAAAATCATTTACATTGATCCTTTTGAGCTTTCAGGCCCTGGGCTTGAGAAAGCAGATATTGTTTTGATAACTCACCAGCACTATGACCACTGCAGTCCAAAGGATGTGGCAAAGATAGCCACAGAAAACACAATCATAATAACTGTTGCTGACTGCCAGAGCAAGCTGAGCAATCTGAAGATAAAAGGCATTGCTCTGATTGAGCCTGGCAAGACTATTATTGCTGACGGAATCAAGATAACTGCAGTGCCTGCTTATAATATTAACAAGCCTTTTCATCCAAAAGAGAATGATTGGGTTGGCTTTATTGTTGAGATTGACGGAGTGAGAGTTTATCATTCAGGCGACACTGATTTAATCCCTGAGATGAAGGATATAGAGACAGATATTGCTTTCCTTCCTGTAGGAGGTAATTACACCATGAATGCAAAAGAAGCTGCACAGGCAACCAAGACATTCAAGAAGTGCAGGATAGCTATTCCAATGCATTACGGGACAATCATTGGCACTGGCAGTGATGCAGAGACTTTCAAGAATAATGCTGGATGCGAAGTGAAGATATTGATGTAAAAGATAAGTAAGGCTGTCCGCCGATTGAGGACCACTAAATTAAAATCGTTTTTAATGAAAAAAGAAAAACTAAAAAAATATTTGTCCTGCGGAGCCGACTAACTAAAACTGAAAATTGGGTGATAAAATGCTAAGGACTCATACTTGCGGAGAGTTAAGAGGAGAAAATGCTGGAAAGAAAGTCAGCCTGTGCGGCTGGGTTGAGGCTCACAGGATACAAGGAAAGCTGAGTTTTATTCTCCTCAGAGACAGGTATGGTATAACCCAGGTCTTTGTTAATCCAACCATAACTAAGGAGATTGGTGAGATAAGAAGAGAGAGTATTCTACAGATAAAGGGAGAAGTGAAGAAAAGGCCTGAGAACCAAGTGAAGAAAGAGCAGGCAACAGGAGAAATAGAAGTGGCTGCTGACGAAATAATAATGCTCAGCAAAGCAGACCCCTTGCCTCTTGAGCTAGGCGACAATGTTGAATCAACAGAGGATGTGCGCTTAAAGTATAGGTATTTGGACTTGCGAAGGCCAAAGATGACGCAGAACCTCGTCATAAGGCACAAGGCTGTCCAGTTCATAAGAGAATATCTTGACAAGAAAGGATTCCTTGAAATAACAACTCCTATTCTAACAAAATCTACTCCGGAAGGAGCCAGGGATTACCTGGTGCCTTCAAGGGTTCACAGAGGAAAATTCTATGCACTGCCCCAGTCGCCTCAGCAGTACAAGCAATTATTAATGGTCGCAGGTATGGATAGGTATTTTCAGATAGCTCCTTGCTTTAGGGATGAGGCAGCAAGAGCGCATAGGGCTCCTGGAGAGTTCTACCAGTTAGACCTTGAGATGAGTTTTGTAGAGCAGGAAGACATCCTGAACCTGATAGAGGACTTGATGATAAAAATGGTTAAGGAAATCTTTCCAGATAAAAAAATAAGCCAGATACCGTTTCCCAGAATAAGCTATGATGAGGCAATGAAAAAATATGGTGTTGACAGCCCCGACATCAGAAAGGACAAAAAAGACAAGAATGAGCTTGCTTTCTGCTGGATAATTGATTTTCCATTATTCACTAAGCAGACAGAAGAAGATTACTTTTATGGAGCAGGAAAAGTATGGGCTCCATCACACCACATGTTCACAGCACCAAAAGAAGAAGACATTCCCTTGCTGGACACTAACCCCAGCAAAGTAAAATCGTTGCAGCACGACCTAGTCCTTAATGGCTTTGAAGTAGGTGGAGGAAGCGTAAGAATCCATGATGCAAAGACCCAGGCAAAAATATTTGACCTGATAGGGTTCACAGACAAGCAGAAAAAAGAGTTTGCCCATATGTTAGAAGCCTTCAGGTACGGAGTGCCTCCTCACGGAGGAATAGCTCCTGGAATTGACAGAATACTAATGGTAATCCTAGGCGAAGAATCCATAAGAGAAGTAATTGCTTTCCCAAAAGACAAGGCAGCAAGAGACCCTGTGATGGATGCGCCCTCAGAAGTTGCACAGGAGCAGCTGGACGAGCTCGGATTAAAGATAAAATAATAGAATCGTAAAAATATAATAAAATAAAAAATGAGTGCTTTCTCTAAACTAAAATCTTTTCTTGACGAGAACAGTATTTCTTACGAGTACAAGGAGCATGAGGAAGTCAGGACTAGCGAAGAAGCTGCCAATGTTCGGGGCGAGGATATTAGGCTTGGTGCCAAGGCCATGATTCTCAAGGCGGATGATAAGTTCATTATGTTTATTCTGAGCGCTGCAAAGAAGATTGACTCTAAGAAAGTAAAGCAAATCCTGGGTGTTGAGAGCTTAAGGTTTGCGACGCCAGAAGAAGTGAATCGGCTGACTGGTTGTGTTCCTGGAGGAGTGCCTCCTTTTGCAAACATTTTTGGCTTGGATTTGATTGTTGACAAGACCATTCCTCAGAACGAGTTCATGGCTTTTAATGCAGGCGAAAGGACTAAGTCATTGAAGCTCAAGACAAAAGATTATCTTGCACTGCTAAAACCTCGGATTGAGGAGTTCTCTGTTTGATTTTCCGTGCTAATCAGTTAATTTTATAAAATCTTCTCAATATAACAAGTCAATAAGGGTGATTTTCATGAAGTTTTTATCAATCAAAGAAGCTATGAAGAAAGACTCGGGAAAAGTAAGTGTGAGAGGCTGGGTTTATCGTGAGAGAGGGAGCAACAAACTAAAGTTCATTGTCCTCAGGGACGCTTCTGAGATTATCCAGTGCGTTATCAAGAAGGAAAAGTTCTCTGAGGATAAGTTCAAGGAAGCTGACAAGCTCCAGATAGAGTGCTCAATAGAGATAACGGGAACTATAAAAGCTGATAAGAGAGCTCCCAGCGGCTATGAGATTGATGTTGACGAGTTCACCGTGATTGGCTGGAGTGATAATTATCCATTGGCAGCTGACCAGAACAGGGAATTCCTTGATGATAACAGGCACTTATTTCTTAGGAGCAGGAAGATGAGCACCATCCTGAGGATCAGGAGCACTTATGAGTTTGCCAGAGAAGAGTTCTTCCAGAAAAAAGGTTTTATCAAGTTTGACCCTCCTATCCTGCAGCCTAGCCAGTGCGAAGGCGGAAGCACTTTATTTGAGGTCAAATACTACAATGCTAAGACTTATCTTACCCAATCCTGGCAGTTGTACTCAGAAGCAGCTGTGCAAAGCCTGGAAAAGATTTATGACACTGCTCCTACTTTCAGGGCTGAGAAATCCAAAACATCAAGGCATTTGTCAGAGTTCTGGATGGTTGAGATGGAAGCTGCATGGATGGACTTGAAAGAAGTTAGTGAGTTTGCCAAGGAAGAAATCAGGCATTGCTTAAAGAAAGTGCTTGAGAACCATGAGGATGACCTGAAGTTTTTAGGCCAGGATGTGGAGAAGCTCAAAAAGGCTGCTGAGAAGCCTTGGCCTACAATTAAGTACAGGGAAGCCTTGAAGATATTGAATGAAAAGGAGCACATGGATGTGCTTTTTGGCAAAGACCTCAGGACTATTGAGGAAGACAATCTCATGAAGCACTTTGAAACTCCTGTTGTGATAACCCATTATCCCAAGGAGATAATGGCTTTTTACAAGCCCAGAGACCCTGAGCACCCTGACGAGGCCTTGTGCTTTGACATGATAGCTCCTGAAGGCTATGGTGAGATTATTGGCGGAAGCCAGAGAAGCATGGATGTTGAGCAGATGAAAGCAGACTTGAAAAGGGATGGAGAAGACCCTTCTAATTATGAATGGTATTTTGATCTCAGGAAGTATGGAGGAGTTCCTCACTCAGGCTATGGTGTGGGCTTGGAAAGAGTGATTGCATGGATATGCCATCTTGACAACATAAAGGATGCTATTGCTTTCCCAAGAACAATGATGAGATGGAAGCCTTAAGAATTAGTTGAATTAATTTCAGAAAATTTTAATTTTCTGGAACAGCAAAGCTTAGGCTTTGCTTGTTTAATTTTCTTGCAGTTCTTTTAATGCTTCTTCGCAGAAATCAATTGCTCCTTCATAATATATTGCTACAGGGTCCTTGTCGTTTCTCATCAGGACATCGATTATATCATCCTTCCCACTCTTGTCTCTATCAAGGTCCTCTAGGCTTCTGACTTCGCTACGCTCAAACACTTCATTCTCTGGCCTTTGCAATAATCCAAGCCTCTCTTTTATTTTCTTCAGGAGCAGAGTTGCTGTCTCTTTTCTCTTATCTGGCTCTTCGGTGTGCAGCTGGCTGATTTCATTATAGTGCTCTGAATCAATCTTTATCTTTTTCCTGAGCTCATCCGTTCCTCCATGCTTCACACTATAAACCCTGCCTATTACTGCATTTAGCGCTTTTGCCTTGTCTTCTATACTGCTCACAAATTTCTTAATGCTCTCTTCATCATCAAGGTTTACGATCAGCTTTCTCTCAATTTTTGGCTCCTCTAAGACTTCGACTTTTGGTTCTTCCTGCACTTCCTGAATCTCTTCTTGTTTCTCCTCTTTAATCTCTTCTTCTTTAACTTCTTTTTTCTTTACACGCCTCTTCCTTGCCATGAAGCTGTAGTTAAGAGTGATTATCACCTCGAACAATAATCCGAAGATTATGTTGACGCTGCTGAGAGTCTTGTAGTTGATGCCTTCAAGAAGATTAGCCATTCCTAGCATGAATAATATTCCTGTGAATACTACGGGGAATATCATGAGAAAGCCTGATTCTAGGTGATACTTATCCACGAGAATATAGGTTACTATTATTGTCAAGAGAACAGGTGATAATCCAACCAGGGTATTAGTCGGGGTTGACTGGGTTATTATGCTTAGAAAAACTATGATAGCAACCCATATGATTAATGAAAAAAAGCACATTCCCCTGATGAACCTGTGAACAACATCAAAAGGCAGCTGATGATACTCTACGGTAGTTTCTTTGCTCTTAACCTTTGTTTCTGTGCTGGTTTCTACGCTGGCTTCTACGCTCTGACTGATCTCATGCTCTTCAAAAACAGGCAACTCTTGCTCAGTCTCAGTCTCCACTTCTAATTTGTTCGGCGTATACTTAGAAGGAACCGGCGGAATAAGTACATCTTCTTCTTCCAATAAAAAAACACCCCTTTTTAACCCTTATTTAAAAATAAGTATCAAGTGTTTTTTATATGTTTTTCGGGTTTTAGCAAACATTTTTTAATCACCGGCATTTTCTGAGCATGCATGAAAGAAACCATCACCCCCAGGATTGAAGTAAGGAAAGGAAGCATCACTACTTGCCAGGTTGGGGCTGTTGTTAATCCTGCTAACAGCTTTGGTTATATGGGCGGAGGAGTGGCTGGCGTAATTAAGAAAGTGGGAGGACAGATTATTGAGGACGAGGCTATTGCTCAGGCTCCTGTGCAAGTCGGAGAAGCGATTCTTACAACTGCTGGAGACTTAATATGCCATAAGGTAATTCATGCTCCTACAATGCATAATCCTGCTGAAAAAACAGATGCTCACAAAGTGTTTTGTGCAGCAATAGCTGCTCTTGAGCTTGCTGACCAGGAAGGCTTTAAGAGCATTGCAATGCCTGGCTTAGGAACAGGAGTTGGCGGCTTAGACAAAAAAGAAGCTGCAAAAATAATTGTTAAGGCTATTAAGCAAACCGAGTTCCAGAATCTTGAAAAAATCCTTCTTATTGATGTTGACGATGAGATGATTGAGGCTTTCAATGAAGCGGTGAATAAATGAGTTTTAAGATGATTTGCCTGGATGCTGATGGAGTGATTTTCAAAGGCAGCAATTTCTGGCTTGACTTGCATAAGGCTTTTGGCACTTATGAGAAAGGCAAGGCTTTAACTGATAAGTATCTTCATACAGATTATGATAAGCTTGCGCAGCTGGTGGTGTATAAGCTCTGGAAGGGCAAAGATGCAAAGCCGTATTTTGAGCTTGTGAAGAGCCGCGAATACATTAAAGGGGTAAAAGAATTATTTGCAATGATTAAGAAGAAGAAATTAGTTTCTGCTATTATTAGCGGAGGCAGCCTTCCTCTTATTAAGAGAGCGCAAAAAGATTTTGGAGCAGACTATGTTTTTGCTAATGAGCTTATTATCAAGGACAACAAGGTTGATGGCTATACCCCTGGAGTGGCTGTTGGCAAACACAGGAAGGCTGAAATAATAATTGATTTGTGCAAGAAATTAGGGATTAAACTGGAAGAAGTAATTTTTATTGGAGATAGCTCTTATGATTTAGAGGCTTTTAAGATTGTTGGCAAGGCAATTGCTTTTAATTCTGATTCTGAAGAATTGAAAAAACATGCTGATGTTATTGTTGAGAGCAGTGATTTGAAAGATGTTCTTCCTCACCTAGAATCCTAGTACCTCATCAGCTTCTTTCTTCATCCTGGCTTCATACTCGTATTTCTTTTCTCCTTCTTTTTGCTCCTCGCTCATCAGCTTGATTAGGTTCTTTATCATCTCTTCTTCTTTTCCGCTAAACACCTGTGTTTTGGCTGCGTGCTTCTTGATAAGATCTTCTTCTATCTGCTCTGCTGTTCCTGAGCTTACGCTTATCTCTTCAAACTCTTGCGATGATAATTGCGAAGTATTTCTCATCACAAAATATGCTGACTTGTTGTATAGTTCTCTGAAGAAGTTCTTGAAGTCAATGTCGCTGGGCTTGCCGCTCTTTAGTTTGCCTCCTACTTTTAAGAGCACAATAGTGTGATTAAACTCCTTGTTCTGGATTTTTGCCTCAATATCATTATTAATCTCTTCAGGAGTCCTGCCTTCTGCACTGATTTCTATCTTGTGAGTGTTCATTATGTTGAGAGGGATAAACTCAAGCTCCCCATCACTATAGATATAGAATCCTCCTTTTCCCAGCTTCCACAGTTCTGCAAAGTTTGCAGGAAAAACAGGCCCTGGATAGACCAGGTTCTTATAGTTAGCTATGCTTTTCTGCTCTACAATATGCACGTGCCCTCCTGCATAATAATCAAACTTGCTAGGCATCTCTGTTGCCGGCATTGATTCCATGTTCTCAAGCTCTTCTGGCTTTAATTCATCAAGTGCTGTGTGGAACATGAAAATCTTAAATCCTTGCTCCTGTTCAAGTGGCTTGATATCAAGCATTTCAAAATCTTTTTTCTCAAGGCTGCCTCTCTTTCCCCTGATTCCTGTTATTTTTGCTCCTGTCTTATTGTCAAGAGTGAATTTTAATCTGAGCTTGTTGCCAATCACTTCCCCAACCATAACATTGACCAGGAGCTCTGCTTCTTCAAGAACATCAATTATGGTCCTGCCGCCTGGGCTGTAGTCATGGCTTCCTGGCACTACATAAACAGGAATGTTCTGCTTTCTTAATCTTTTCAGCAGCCCTACTGTTTGTTTCAAATGCTCAAGAGAAGGCAGGGCTGTGTTGAACAAGTCTCCCGCGATTAGAACAAAATCAAGTTGTTTCTCAAGGATTATATGGATTGCTCTCCTAAAAGCTTCAAGGTTTAGGTTCTTTAGAGCAGGATCTCTCCAAGCTCCTATATGGACGTCTGCTAAGTGGGCAAATCTCATGGAAGAAAAGAAAACCTAGCTTTATTATAAAGATTGCTAAAAATACTATTAATGATGCGTCAAATAAAAATTCAAAATTATCTTACTTGAACATGATAATGATCTAATGTTTCTTTCTCCCGCTCTCTCAGAGTTGCTTTCTCTGCTTTGGGAAGATTATTTCGCACATATTGAATAAGTTCATAGGCATTTACAAAGTTTCTAAAGTCCTTGTTGAATTTAAAGTCATAATTGCATTTTTTTAGCTCTTTAAGCGCGTCCTGCATTTTTGAGCCATAAAAATTATACAGTGTTTTTAGCAGGTGTTCTTCAGAAAAATGTTTTCGTATCTCGCCAACTTCAATCAAAAGGTGACTGAGGTGAGCAATGGATTCCTTCGCACGCTCTTTGAAAGCTTCCATTTGATGCACTGCTTCATTTTTCGCAGGGTAAATCTTTATTTGTTTTTCCACTTTCTTAATGTTCTCTTTTTGAAGATAAATCAGGCGCACAATCTCGTTTTCAATATCTGTTATGATGCTCATTTTTTTCACCTTTTTTGTTTGATTTTGATATTAACCACTTTTCTTTTATTATGACAATATTTAAATTTTCCTAAATTTCGCATTTCAATTAATTTTAAGCAAAACATTTAAATCAATGAATAAGTACATCATTAAAAAAAGAGGTTAGATGTGAGAAGCGATATTATCAACCTTTATAAGAAAGCTGACAAGAAAGGCTTTGCCATTGGCGCTTTTAATTTCTCGACAAATGAGATCCTCAAAGGGATTACCAGTGCTGCTATTAAGATGAAATCTCCTATCATTGTTTCTATGAGCGAGGGTGAGAGGAATTTCTTTGGCTGCAACGAGAGTGTTGGTGTTTTCCGCGCCATCAGGAAAAAATATCCTTATGTTGTCCTGCATGCTGACCATACAAAATCTTTTGATGAGGTAAAAAAGGTTGTTGATGCAGGCTATCCTTCTGTTCATTTTGACGGCTCTGAGCTGGATTTTAATGAGAACATAAGACAGACAAGAAAAGCTGTGGAATATGCTCATATGCACAATGTGTTTATTGAAGGAGAGCTTGGAGGAATTAAGGGTGGCTCAACAATTCACAGGGAGAGCTTGAAGGATGTGCTTACAGAGGATGTATTTACCAATCCAATACAGGCAGAGGGCTTTGTCCAGCTGACAGGAGTTGATTCCTTGGCTATCAGCATTGGCAATGCCCATGGCTTGTGGAAAGAGCAGAAAAAGCTTGATTTTGAGAGATTAAAGAAGATAAAGCAGAAAACAGGCGCTTTCCTTGTATTGCACGGAGGCTCTGGCATTAGCTCCCACGATTTCAGAAAAGCCATAGGCTTGGGGATTAATAAGATTAACATTAACACTGAGACCAGGGTTGCCTATGCTCATGGCTTGCTCAAGGCTTTGCACAAAAGAACAGATTACGTGCCTTACCATTACCTAAATGATGTTGTTGATGCGGTTTCCAAAATTGTTGAGGAAAAAATCATTATCTTCAGGTCAGAGAAGAAGATTTGAATAAAAGCGTGGGGATAATATAATATGCGTCTTGTAATAGGTATTGACCTTGGCGGTAGCAAGATAAAAGGCATTCTCATGGATGAGCAGGGCAAGATTGTTAATAGCACTGAAAAGCCAACTGAGCCCAATAAATCAAGAAAAGAGATTGTTGACAATATTCTTGAGATTATTAATTATTTGAGAACAGAACACGTTGATGCCATTGGCATTGCTACTCCTGGCTTTGTCCTGCCTAGTGGGGAAATGGCTTGCATGCCTAACATTAAGCAGCTGGAAGGCTTTAATCTTAAGGAAGAATTAGAGAGAAGAACCAGGCTTAATGTTTATGTTGAGAATGATGCTAACTGCTTTGCCCTTGCAGAGCAAAAAAAAGGGGCTGCAAAAGGCAGCCAGAATGTTATTGGGGTGATTATCGGCACTGGTGTCGGGACTGGAATAATATTTAATGGCCAGATTTATAGGGGAGCTATTGGCGGTGCTGGTGAGTGCGGCCATACCAAGCTTCTTATTGGCGGAGAAGTCAAGGAAGTTGAGGAATTAATATCAGGGCCTAATCTTGTAAAGAAGTATGAAGAGCTTAGCGGCAAGAAAGCCCATAGCCCTGCAGTAATCCTTAACAAGGAAGATGATGTTGCTAAAAAAGTGTATGATGCTTTTATATTCTTCACAGGATTATTCTTTGCCAATCTCATCAACACTTTTAACCCAGAGGTTATTGTGGTTGGCGGAGGAGTGAGCAACCTGCCTTTTTATCATGATGTTAAGAAGATTGTTAATGTGTATGCTCATCCTGCCTTGAGAAAGGTTTGCCAGATAAAAAAGAATGCTCTTGGAGATGATTCAGGAGTTATTGGGGCTGCAGAGCTGGCACTGCACGCATAGGTTATCTT
>CAYGYA010000058.1:0-9267 GCA_964354085.1 uncultured Methanosarcinales archaeon | reverse complement strand
AGCGAGGATTTGTAAGAAAGATAAGCTCTCAAAAGCATGCTTACGGAATACTCACAAAAAAAGGTAGTGAAGTGGTTGAGCAGATTATCAAGCCTCTTATCCGCGAGGGCATTGCAAGAATAACTGAAGAGCCAACAGAAGAACATCTTATCACTGCAATGAAGATGTACGAGAAAGGCCTCAGTTAATCAGATCTTAAAGCTTCTTTGCATCTTTTCCTCTATGAATATCTCGTATTTAGAAAGGTTTTTCTCACCCAAGACATACTTGAGCATCTCATTCAGGTACCTGCATGCTTTAATAAGCCTGGAGTACTGGTTTTTGATAAAGTCCTGTTTGCTGGTGTCTGCGCTAAGTTCCTTAACAGATTTTTCATAGAGCTGTTTCCTGAGCATTTGGTCTTGCAAGAGCATGTCAAGGTCATATAGAACTAAGAAATTCATCTTTTCGAGCAATGCGCTCATGTTCTTGGCTTTGTTAAACTCAGTTGTAATTCCTGCAATAGCAGCACCTTCCTGGTTTGTATGGCGCTTGAGAAATAGCTCTGTCTCCTCCTCATCAATGACTTTCTCTGATTTCTCTGTCAGCTTGAATAATATGCTGGTATTACTTCTTATTTTACGTAAGATAGTATTTTGCTCATCAACCAGCTTAATGCACGCCCTGCACTTCTTTTCCCATGACAAGTTCTTGTCAGCTATAGCCTCAGCCTCCTTGAAGAATAAAACCTTTAGTTTAGCCAGGAACTGTTCATCCTGCTTAATCCCAGCGCTCTCCTGCTCATAAAGCTCTTTTTGCTCTTGCTTTAGGGCGTCCTCTTTTGAAAGAGATTTATTTTTTATAAGCTTCTTTTCAGCCATATAAGTAATATTTAAGCAATAGGATATAAATACTTTTTTATCCCACAGACAGCAGGCACTTGCTAGGGTTTTTTCCTGACAAGATAATCT
This sequence comes from uncultured Methanosarcinales archaeon, assembly GCA_964354085.1. GTDB lineage: Archaea > Nanobdellota > Nanobdellia > Woesearchaeales > SM23-78 > SM23-78. Next base: position 8,317 of record CAYGYA010000058.1, on the reverse strand, counting down.
TCTCTTCAGAGTGGTTAACAATAATAAATTTTATAAAGCTCTATAAGTTCACTGATGTCATGGTAAAAAAAGAAGTAATCCTAACAGACAAAGTATGTTTCGTTGACTGCGCAACAGCAGATTACAAAGTCGCAATAGAGGCAGGTCGTGTTCTGCCAACAATTGAAACTATTGCTCATGCTTATGTTATGAATGATGATAAGCCAGAAATATCAAGAAGAAGTCTTAACAATCTTACCCTGATAATTAAGAAAAGTTCCAGGTTCCAGCCTACTAAATTCTCCACATCAAACACAGAAGATATTTCTAACTTGCTAAGAGACTATAATATCGAGCCTGTCAGTGGCTTCCAGGAAATCCTGGGGTTGAAAGGCAAGGAAATAGGTGTTTATGTCTACTATCACCAGATTGCAGCTGTTTCCCCTGTCGCGGAGAAGGCAAGAGTTCCGAAGAGCTGATTCTCGAGCAATAGCTTTTTATACACATGATTATTCTCTCACCTTATGAAAAAGATATATGTTATTCATTCCAAGGATTTTGATTATAAGAACGAACTGTACAGGCCAATCAGGAACAGCTCATTAAACAAGGGATTCCAGATAATCCTGCCTCATGAGAAAAGCAATGAACTGTTCAACTCAAAGGAATGCATAAGAAAGGTTTGCGACGCAGTAATTGTTGAAGCATCTTATCCAAAGATAGGAGTTGGCATTGAAGTCGGATGGGCAGATGCCTATGCAGTCCCAATAATTACAATTTACAAGAAAGGATTCAAGCTGTCAGAGTCAATCAAGTCAATAAGCAAGATAGTATTTGAATACGAGTCTGCTGAGGATATGATTTCTAAGCTCAGGGACGCGCTGAAAAAGATTTTCGAAACATTTTAACAGTAGGCGCAAGCTTCTACTAAATAATGTTATTCTTTTCTTTATTAATTATATATTACTTAGACGGTATTTTATGCCCTTGTCAAAATCAGTTGGGAAAATATAAACAGAACCATCTTTTACATCTTGCACAATATGTCTCCATTGTATTATTGAAACTTTCTTGGATTTGATTGGGACATGAACTATGTTCGTTATGCCAACTCTTCCAAGTGCTCCTTCAATCCATCTTTCAGGATAATTATGCGCGTCAGCATGATAAATGTGTACAGCTGAAACTTGACTCATAATATCACTAAATATTGCTTTAGGATTCTCCAAATGAAAAACGCCGCCAGTCCAGGCTCCTGTTAAAATATTATATGGGTCATGCTCGGAATAATTGTGAGCTAAAGCTCCAATCTTCCTGCTATTATCAAAGAAACTTATGCCTTGGCATCGTGAAAAATTTTCAGAGATTAATATGTCTTTAGACGACCTGAGTTCCCTTGGAGCAACATAGACGTGTTTTTTTGCTTTAAATTGCTCAAATGTTTCTCTAGCCACTAGCTCTAATGGTAGGTTGGCTTCAGTTATTTCGCGAATTAATTTATGATTTTGCATTTTATGTATTTGTACAAGTACGGCTATATAAATTTTGTTATATTTACCACTAATAAGTAGCTATAAAATCGAAAGATTTAAATACTAGAACTGACAGTATAAGTATGGGGTGAATAAATATGACTACTGTAAAATTATCTGAATTCGCTGTTAATGCGTATTACGGTAAAAGCAATTTTACTCCGCAACAAGCTTATGATTTTGTAAAAGAGCCTGTAGAAACTCTAGAAGCGAATGTAATTAGTAAACCGGTATTTCAGAAGCTTCAAAAAACTGCTGTAAAAACACTGGATAAAATAGTGGGGCAATATGATTTAAAAATGGATGAGAAGCTTAACTCAGAAAAATCTGAAGCTGGAAGAAAAATGGGTAATGTTATTTACAATTATGACGCAAAGGTTTGTGGTATGATAGTGAGTTCTTCTTGGGGTATTTTTTAATTGGGGTAATATTTAAACCAGATTATTTCTAAATTTAACTAACAGGCATGGCTCTGCCAAGAATCAGAAGCAGCCTTCAAAGCTAAAAAACAGAACGAATGCGTGCAGATAAAGCATAACTTCCTGGAGACAGTGGTGGCAGCGTTCTACTAGAGAGTTTTATTCAATCTTTTTGCATGGTAAGTTTTTATCCTAAGAATTATTATATGCGAGCATTATACTCGATATAATATCGCACTCCATTGATCTTCAAAAGAACATAATTATCTGTGCTCCAAATTAACCTTCCCTTCCCTTTTGATTCATCTTTCTCTTGCACACCTAAAATGCGCCCAGATTTTGGCTTTATGTCCACCTGTGGTTTCCCTAGAACATGGTCAAAAGTCAACTCAACCAGGCCATAACCGCTAATCTGATATTGATTTTTAAAATGCTCTACTGCTTTTTCTAATTTGGATAAATCTTTCGGATTCTCGCTTACACATCTCAAAGTAAGGGGTTCACACGTCATGAATCTACTAAACAATAGATACGCCTATTTAAATTTTATTGTTCAGGAATGAAAAGACATAGCTCTCGCAAGAATCATTAGCAGCCTTCACCACATTGAAAGGTTTTGGGGGGTGATTCAAAAGGTGAAGGCCAGAACTCAGTAAAAACTGACAATGAACTGGCTGAAAAGCCCTAAGTCTATAGTGTAAATATGATAAATAAAAAAAAATAAAAAAAATTTGGGGGGGTAAAAGGTTTTACACCCTAATCTTTTTAGCTGAAAATCTCGATCCCGAGCTCGTCAGACAATTGCTGCCTGGCGTGCACTTGTTGCTTTGAGGTCAGCTTTCCAAGGATCCATGGGCTCTTGACTCCAGTAATAATAGTCATTACTGTAATCTTGCCTTTCATGTCATCAGTGACTCTGGCTCCCCAGATGACGTTTGCGTCATCATCCATGTTCTGGGTTACTAGCTCACCAACCCTGTTAATCTCATCCAAGGTCATGTCTGGGCCTCCATGCACGTGAAGGATGGCTCCTGTTGCTCCTTCGTAGCTGATGTCAAGCAATGGGTTGCTAAGTGCTCCTTGCACTGCTTCCTCTACCCTGTTGTTGGTGTCGCTTGCTCCTACTCCGATGCTTGCGACTCCTCCTTCTGTCATTATTGCCTTAACGTCAGCGTAGTCTAGGTTGACCAAGCTAGGAACTGCGATTGTCTCTACAATTCCTTTTATCATGGTCGCTATCAGCTCGTTGGCTACTGCAAATGCTTGCTGCACTGGCAGGTTACCAGCAATCTGTACCAATCTGTTGTTATCAATGACTATGACTGTGTCTGATGCTTTTCGTAGCTGCTGCAGTCCGAATTCTGCCTTGTCAACCCTTGCCCTTTCAATCTTGAATGGCATGGTGACTGTGCCTATAACAATAGCTCCAATGTCTTTTGCGACCTGGGCTACTATTGGCGCAGCTCCGGTTCCTGTTCCGCCTCCCATTCCTGCGCAGATGAAGGCCATGTCTGCCTCTCTCAGCGCATCCTTGATCAGGTTTATGCTCTCTTGCGCTGCTTCTGCACCTCTCTCCGGGAAGCCTCCACATCCTAAGCCTCTTGTCACGTCTTTGCCTATCAGGAATTTCCTGTCAGCCTCAATCATGTTCAAGTGCTGTTGGTCTGTGTTACAGGCCACTATCTCTGCTCCTTTGATACCTTTCTTGTAGAGCCAGTTTACCATGTTGTTACCTGCTCCACCGCAGCCAATTACTTTAATGTTGGCTTGCTTTACATCTATCTCTTCGAAGGCATTTGTTTTTTGTTTCATTGCGTTGTTTACGACGAAATCCATTTTCCTTTACCCCCTAGGTTTTTTGTTGCTTTTTTGTTTTGGTCCTTTGTTTTGACAATATATCCTGTAAGATATATGTTGTAATGTCAAAATCTTTATAAATGTGGACTACTATCTCCACTACTAGAAGCCATACAAAGTTTGAAGTCGGATCAGTTCGCCAAAACTGATGTTTTCCCGTCTTATTGCTTGCGTATTGTGATTAAAACTTTTGATTGAAGCCAACAACCAATTGTTTTAGAGTAAATTCTTTAAGTAATAGGTTGTATTTAAATATTGTGGTTTTCTAAAATATATGTTTCACAAAGAATTAAGCCTTTTTTAGGGTTTTATCGGCGAACTTTCCCACAGAATCACTTTCTTGCCAGGAAATAATCCCATGCTGGACATCTGGTTAAACTGGCCAGGCTCAAGCACAAGCTCAATGATATTGAAGTTGTATTTTTCCTTTAGCTCACTAACTTTGTCCTTTGCAACCTTATGGTCAACGCCAATGCCTATTAATAAGATATTAGCCTTCTCGTTAGTCGCTTCTCCATGAAGCACAATCATCTCAACGCCAGCAAGCTTTGACACAGTCTCAACAAACTCATCCATGACAGTCTTCTTTTCTTCCAGCAGGCTTGCAAGGACTTGGGTGTTCTTGTTCTTACTCAGGGCGTAAAGCTTAGTCTTCTTGATAATATGCTCATCAATAATCCCAAGAGTCTTTAGTTGCTTAACAATCCTGAAGGTAGTGGCCACAGGCACCTTGGCTTTCTTTGAGATCTCGCGCAGGTAGAACCTGTCTGTGTTATCGAACAAAAAGAGCTTGAGAATAGCTAAGGTTTTCTTGTCAAAAAATTCCTCAACAATATTTTTCGAAGGCACAAAACTCATTCAAGGGATAACTAATATTTAAATGTTTCCAAAAATGGAACGTTGTTCCAAAAAGGGAATGTTATGAAGAAGTTATGAGGGAAACTGAAGCGAAATTTAAAGATACTTTAAGAAACAGAATTCCGGGAGTTTTAATCAAGAATAACAACCTTGCTGATTTAGGGAATAAGGCTTAGCTGATTTTGAGCTTAACTTGCCTCCAGCAGCTTTGATCATCCTAGCATCTATCGGGTCAGAAGTTAGAATAGAATAGTTTCCTAAAATGCTCAAGTAGGCAATATGGGACCTTAGGTCCTGATAGTTAGGACCATCCCTACTGAATTTGGGCTTATCCGACATGTCAAGCACAACCTCTCCGCCACCAAATGCATCAGTCAGATCCTCCTTAAGCTTTTTGGCCCAATCCTTATGCAATGTGGAAATATATTTATCATTAATAACAATTCTCTTTTCCGGACCTTTTCCTTTCATATTTCTGACTACGTCGGTTGACATTTCTTCAATAGGTACTCTTTCCGCATATATATTTCTTTCCATTTTTATACCATGCCCAGTCCTATAATTGTATAATCATCTGCTAGGTCTTCATGAAGTTTCCTCAATTGAGTTTGCGCAGATTTGTTAATTTCCTGAATTATTATATCCAAAGGCTTTCCTGTGCATAATTGCTCTTGGATTTCGCACAATCTTTCCTGTTTTAACTCTTCTTTTCCTCTTTGTCTAGTTTCTGAATACTCTGCCACTCCATCAGTAAAAATCAGGATTCTATCCCCTTCAGTTAACTTATCTTTGAAAAAACTTACTTCTTGCAAAACTTTTTCCTCATTTCCCAAAAGGCTAAAAGCTCCTATTTTAGGCACTTTACCCCAGAACCTCTCTGACAAATCTTCTGATCTTCCCTTTTTGTAGCTCATGATGGTGTTTTCTCCTCCATTCAGATAATAAAAACTACCATCTTTTAATATTCTTACAAGAGAAAATGCCATGAGTGAATCAGTAGGTATTCGTTTATCAATTGACAAAATTCCTCTTATAATGCTTTTTTCATCAAAACGAGCAGACAATATCTGGTCTGTAACCTTTTCAAGTCCAGAAGTATATGATTGAAGTTTGTACCTATCTTGAGACCCGTGGCCGCTCACATCTCCTAAAAGAGAAATGGCAATGCCCTGATCTGCCTTTACTGTAAAAGTGTCACCTCCAAGTTTGCCGTGTCTGCTCAGATAGAAATAACAGCCTTTTACATGACCGGCGTCAAAAAACTCGGGTCTATCAATCAATGATTTTTGCGGTTCAAATCCCTCCTTCATGTCCGAGATGAAGAGTTTGTAGGTCATACAATACTCTTAGACTTTGAACTTTATAAATGTTTCGATTTTTTAACTACCATAAAGTAGTCATTATTGCCCTTTGTATAAATCCTCGACAAGATTCAGGTCAGAAACATCACTCAGAGCCTTGTCCTCCCTGAGCCTGATAAACCTGGGGAACCTTAATGCATAGCCACTATTATAGCTAGGGCTTTTCTGGATTTCCTCATAGTTAACTTCTATTATTATCTCGGGTTTAATCCTTACAATCTTACCTTCTCCTGAGATGACGAGAGGCTTGAGCTTATTGGTCAGCTCTTCAAAAGAAACTCCTTGCGCTTCAAGCTCTTTAATTCCAGTGCCTACTTTGCCAATCTCAAGGAACTTGTCAGCTTTCCTGCAGGCAAGCACAAATGAAGTTAGCCAGCCGCTTCTCTTGCCAGTACCCCACTCAGCGCCAACAATAGCCAAATCCAAGGACTCCATCACAGGCTTGACCTTGACACCATAGCCAACTCTCCTGCCTGGCTGGTAAGCTCCTTGCAAACTCTTAGCCATGACTCCTTCTTCGCCAACCTTCAAGGCTTCCTTGTAAAAAGCTTCAGCCTCTTTCAAGTTGCCTGTTATAATTTGCTTTGCAAGAACAAGCTTCTTAACATGCGGGCTTATTATTTTCTCAATTAGTTTTCTCCTTTCAACAAAAGATTCTTTGAGCAGGCTCTTGCCTTCATACAGGATTATATCAAACACATTAACTTCAACCGGGAAATCCTTAGCCATCTTCTCAATATCATACTTCCTCTTTATGCGCTGGGAAATTGATTGGAAAGGCAAGTATTTGCCTGTCTTTGGCTCATAGCCTACAGCTTCTGAGTCAAGAATGAATTCTTTGCCATCAACGCACTTCTTAACATACTCAACAACCTCTGGGAACTGCTTAGTAACTTCATCAAGCCTTCGCGTGAATATCTTGATTACTCCTGCTTTCTTGTGTATCTGCATCCTAAAGCCATCATATTTATACTCTAATGCACAAGGCTTGCCAACAATCTCAAAAGCCTCTTCTAAATCCTTAGCTTTGGGATAAAGCATTACATTAATAGGGGTCCCTGGCTCAAGGACTAATTCTCCAAAGGCCTTCTCTCCTTTTTGCATCATGAGCTTTGCTACTTCGCCATAATCAGCTTTCAAGTCAAATGCGTGCTGAACAGCCTCAACCAGCTTATTATATTCTTCTCTGTTGTCAGGATTAATTGATTTTTCCTTGTCATCATAATTAATCTTAACTTTCTTGTCAAAAAAAGCCCAGACCAAGGCGTCACGCATGCTACCGCTGCCAACACCCACTCTCAAGTCTTCAAGAACAGTCCTGATAACATACCTTGCTTCCAATGGCTTTGCACTCGAGAGCAACTCTGCTATCATCTGGACCTTCTGATCAACACTGCCAGAGCCTTCTTGGCTAGGCAACTTTCTCAGATTGTCAAAAACCTTCTGTGCAGTAAGCTCTTTTGAGAACAAGGTAGCCTGGCTTTTCTTTTGCACCAGCTTTTCAGCAACCAAACCCAGGTCTCCAATCTTTTTCCATTCATCCTCTACTTTTTCAGCAGAATTACCAGTAGCCAAGCTTATTGCCTTGATGATCAATCTGTCACTCACGCCAATCTTGGTCTCATCCCAGAGAGGAAAGAGCCTGCCTTGTATCAGCAGGACTATCTTGTCAATATCATCCTCGTGGGTTTTCTTCAATAGCTGAGATATAATATAAGTCTTCTCAAGCCTCTTGCTAGTCTTTTCCAAGGACTCATATATCTCTGCAAGCTCAGAATATTTCATGACGATAGAGAAGATGTGGAAGAAAGTTTAAATAAATTGCGGAAAGCTGTTTAAATAGTAATTTTTGCTTGACGCAATTTTCAAAAATCGAATTTCGATTTTTATTAATTTATTATGCATCAAGCCTTTCTAAACAATAACCTTTTTAACCACGTGGTTTTTACCTCACTGCATAATGAATACAATATTTAATTTTGGGGATCCGCACAAGGATTTCACTGATGTTGCATACGATATACTACGTAGATTCAGCGTTGGTACAGTTCCTATAACTACTAACAGAGTATTTTTTGATAACGGGTTGCAGATTGTTGATGCTTGTTATGGTTTTGCCCAGACATGGGACAGCCTGACCATGATGAAGAAAACAGGGATGCTAAGCAAAGGCGATAATATAATCTTTCTTGGCTCAATGGGAAGCTTATCATCACAAATAAGCTTGGATGACTTGGCAATCCCGACTCAGGCGCATTATGTTGGCTTTAACAAAAAAGAAGATGTTGTTGTTCCAGACCAAGTGCTTTTA
>CAYGYA010000057.1:0-27603 GCA_964354085.1 uncultured Methanosarcinales archaeon | reverse complement strand
GGAGGTTATCTTTCACTCAATAAAGAAGGCTATGGCACTAAAACAATAATGCTTAGCACAGAACAGGGCCAGGACATGGCTCTAGAGCCTGCAAGGCTTTATCCTATTAAGGAAGTAACTGCTACTATTAAGAAACTTGAGTTTGAGAAATTATTCACAAGGAATGACTGGGTATGGGAAATAGGGCCTGACAGCATAGGCTATGAGCAGGATATTGATTATGAGAATGAGCAAGTAATAGTATCAATAACCCAGACAGGCTTTGAAGCTGGAACCTCTCCCATATCTTATAGCATAATATTTGGAAAAGATGGCGTTACAGAAGAAACCATTGACCTAGTGCCAGGAGAATATGAAATATCAGTCACTCTCTTAGACAATCAAGGAGTGTTCATACCAGGGAATTGCTCAAGAACTTGCACGATGTCGCTTCCGATTATTGGGTGCACTAACCATGAATACTTTCCTAATGATAACGTAGAACTAAACCCTGCTCCATGGGGCGGCGCTGAGATAAATTCAGAGACAACAGGTAATTTCGTAATAACTCAAGCAGAGCTTGCTAATGCTAACAACATTGAGTTCAGGGCTCTAAAGCTCTCAGACCCAAAGAAGAACGACCCACCGGGCGGCTGCCTTGAAGTATTGGATGAGATGGATAAGATTAATGAGTATTCAATCAAGTACCGCGACAGCATCATGCCTGTACTAAGCTAAATCTGCAATTAAGAATTAAGTAGGAGTGCCCTCGGGTTGCAGTTGTGACCTTATCTGGTCAATGTCTCTCAAATCTTCACAACTCTTCTTGCTCTGAGGGTCTGTGAGCTTCTCGCACACAGTATAGTCTCCTTTCATGAAGAATGGGTAATAGCATTCATCCCTGTCACTCACTCCCTCTATGAGGTCGCAGTAATCCTTTATGCTGCTAACATCTGCTATTTTTTTCAAGCACCTGTCTTTCTCCTCTGGTTTTGCCAATCCTAGACAAGTGTTCTTGGCTTCTTCTGGATTAGTCTTAGCAACAGCAGTAACCTTTATCATGGTCTCAGCATAACTTGGCTCTGTAGTTAGAGGAGTTACTTTCTGAGTTGCATGACAACCACCATCATACCAGTAACCACCACATTTACCCCCGCAATCAATCTCTGTCTCATCCTGGTTCTTTATTTTATCAGCACAGCTTGGCTTAGTGGTTGTTGCACCGTTGCTAGTCTTTGGACCAGAATGACAGCTTCCATCATACCAGTAACCACCGCATCTTCCTCCGCAATCAATTCCTAATTCATTCTGGTTCTTTATCCCGTCATCACAGCTTGGCTGGACTGTTACAACACCAGTGCTTTCAGCTACTTCAAAAGAGAATGAAGTAGTGGCTACTTTTCCCCCATAATTAGCAAATACTTTCAGCACATAATTGCCGGGCTTTATACTTGTAGGCAATGTTACTGCCTTATGATAGCTGGTTGATGTGCTGATAGCAACAGTTTCTTCCTTGCTTATAACAGAATTATCATTCTTGTCAAGAACCCTATAAAGGAGAGTAACATCAAATCTGGCTGCAGAGCCCATGTTAGTAATCTCAAGGTCAAAACCTGCTTCTTCACCAGGAGAGTAAGTGAACTTGTCAGCAGTTGCCTGCACATCAAGCAAAGGCTGTTTCTCCTTTGTCAAGCCAGGGGCAAAGAAAAAAACTCCTGCAACAAGCACACCAACAGTCAATAATAAGATGATGAGCTTGGAGAAAACAGATTTTTCATGATTAACTCCCATTTGCACTGGCATTCCAGCGCTCTTGGTCATGGAGACAGATTCAATCATTCCTTCAACCAGAGTAGGGCTGTAGCCTTGCCTCACAAGCCTGGTCTTAATAATATCAGGCTTGAAGCCCTTTGCCAGCTGGTCCTCGATGTACCTTAGAAGCGCGTCAGCCAAATAAAGCTCACCTCATGCACAAAAAGATAAGTAAAAAAATAAAAAAAATTTAAGGTTTTTTGATTCCGATTCAGTTTTTTAATCTGAGCTGTATATCTTTTCAGCCATTTTTTTGTAAAGTGGCATTAGCTCATTTATAGTGTCTGACTTCTTAATCTTGTAATCGCTCTTTTTAAACTTCTTATCCTTTACAGTGTCAGTTATGTACTTTGCGAGCTGTTCCCTATGGTCGTTTGTAAACTGAGTATAGAGGTTTTCAGATGCAACTTCCTCGTATTTCTTCATCATTGACCCTGCTAAGCGTCTCAGTATTTCAGGTGTCAACTTGTCTCTGTTTTCTAAGAGGATTTTCTTTAATGCTACCCGGGTCATACCAAGATTATGCGCTACCTCAGTATCTGCCTTACTAACCCCATCAATATTCTTTATGTTCTTGTCTCTATTTAAATTCTCAACTGAAGCGCCTTCGCCATAGGGTCTTATGTGCGCGTGGTAGAGAAGATTATCAAAAATCTGGTCTCCAAGCTTGTTAACTTCAGCAGCACTGAATTCTTTTCTCCAATCATATTTGCCACCGCCAAGGTCCTTCTTTAAGCCAGGCATCTTATAAAAGGCGTCCATGACAGCATGTTCAATTTGCTCTACTTTGTGCCTTTCTCTTAGGTTACCTAGTTGTTCAGTAATCTTCCCAAGGTCAAGGTTTGCTGGTTTTTCAACATCATCTTCCAATCCCATTAGTATCACCTTTTTAGTTTTATTCAATATCTACTGTAGGATGAATAATTTAAATATTTCGCTTTTCATTATTCACCTACCGCATCTTTTTCTTTCTGGTTTATAAATCTACTGATTTATCCCTTATCATAACATTTATAAAGTTCTTATCAGTCATTTATCTCATTAAGATTATGATTATCAATATACGAGGTGATTTTTCTTGGCAAAAAATCTAAAAGCCCGAAAGATTGAGGCTGTCAAGCCAGAAGAAGGCAAGGATTATTCCACGCCAAAGGGAGAAGAGAAAAAGGAAGATAAAAAAGACAATGCCCTTACTCGCGAGCTTGACAAGCTTTCTGAGCAGATTCCTGATGAAGCTAAGAAAAAACTTGAGGAAATAAAGGGCACTCTTGATGCTTTCAAGAAGAAACTAATAGAGAAATTCGAAGGATACATCACGGGAATTGCTCTATTGCCTCCTGACAAGGAGGATGAGAAAAAGGAAAATGTTAATGTTCTAGTCCTGGTTGATGATTCTGACTCCCAGAAGATGAGCAAGGATGAGCTTAAGGAAAGGCTTGGAGGCGTTGTTGAGAAGATGTCAAAGGAGGTTGATAAGAAACTCACTCCTCAATTACTTATTCTAACAGAAGTATGGCAGGCTTGTTATGACAGCAAGTACGAAGTCTTGCAGATGATTGCCATGAGTGCTCCTGTGTATGACACTGGAATGCTTTCAGCCATCAAGATTGCAGAGATTCATAAGGACATGGTTCTCAAGAAGTTCGAGAAGTACATTGTCTCTTATGTGCTTGCAGGCAGTTTAGTACAAGGCAAAGCAACACCCACAAGCGATATTGATGTTTTTATAGTAATTGATGATACTGATGTCAAGAAAATGACAAGGGCAGAGCTAAAAGACAAGCTCAGGGCAATCATTATCGGCATGGGCATTGATGCTGGCAAGATGACAGGAATTGAGAACAAGATAAACATCCAGGTTTACATACTCACAGACTTCTGGGAAGGAATAAAAGAAGCTAACCCAATCTTCTTCACCTTTCTCAGAGATGGCATACCCTTCTATGATAGGGGAATATTCATGCCCTGGAAGCTATTATTACAGATGGGTAGGATTAAGCCAAGCCCAGAAGCCATTGACATGTTCATGAGCACAGGAGACCAGCTACTTGAAAGAATAAAGTACAAGGTAAAAGAGATAGCAATGGAAGACACTTTCTACGCAATACTCACGCCAAGCCAGGCAGCGCTCATGCTTTACGGCATCCCACCTCCAACTCCCAAGGAAACTCCCGAAGTCATGAAGGATATCTTTGTCAAGAAGGAAAAGCTGCTTGAGAATGAGTACATTGACATACTGGAAAGGAACATTAAAGTCAGGAAAGAGTTAGAGCACGGCACCAAGAAGGACTTAACAGGAGCAGAGGTTGACAAACTAATCAAGGATGCAGAAAAATACCTGAAGAGACTTAACGAATTGTTCAAAGCCATTGGAGAAAAGAAAGAGGAAGAGAGCGTGCTTCATAGCTATGAAAGCATAGTCACAGTAGTCAGAGACATCCTCAAGATGGAAGGGGTTGAGAAAGTCAAGGACACTGACATGATACAAATATTTGAAGATGAAATAGTGCACAAAGGGCTCATACCTGAGAAATACTTGAGAATGCTCAAAGATATTGAGAAGGCAAAAAAGGATTATGATGCAAAGAAGCTAACCAAGGCAGATGTGCAGAACGTGCAAAAGGATTCCAGGGAATTATTAAGATTCATGGTAGAATACATCCAGAGGAAGAGAGGAATAGAGCTTGAGAAGACCAGGATAAGAGTTAAGCACGGCAAGAAGTTCGGAGAGGTTGTGTTGCTTGGTAAGAAAGCCTTTATTATCCACGACATTGACAATGAGGAAAAGGATATTTCAAAAGCAGATCTGACACCAGAAGGCTCATTAAAGAACATCCAGGAAAGCTCACTGGAAGAATATGAGAAGGAAATCACAGGAACAGAAATGCCAGAGAGGGTGTTTATCAAGGAGCCGATCTTCGAAGACCTGAAGAACATCTTTGGCAAGGATGTTGAGATACTTGTGAATTATTAATTTTCAGAAGGCCCAAAAGGAAAATCAGGATCGCCTGGCAAATCTTCTGGTTCATTTTCATCTCTTAGCTCTATTCCTAGCAATTGACGAACTGTTGGAGGCTTTGGCCTGCATGCCAATCCATCACACAGTGCTTCCTGATAAACTATGTGAAAGGCAATATCATCAGGCAGTCTTTGATAAGGGCGGGAATTTTCAAGCCTAAACCTCATAAACTCTGTGTTTGTCATTTTATGTTTCCTAGCATATTGCGTAATCCAATAATTGAATACTGCGTCCTGATGGGTTTTCATAACATCATCGTTCTCGATAAGGAACTTATCAGTAAGGTTGTACCCTTTAAACTGGAATAAAGCCCAAGCTTTCTTTCTTATGGCCTCTGCAGTGATAACCGTACTGGTAAAGTCTGATTCCTTGATATCATCTTTTCTTAAGTAATACCTGTTAGCTATTTTTTCCCATGCAAGATCACCAAAAGGCCAAGCGCCTGCTATGTAAAACCGGCCTTCTGTTTTACTCCAATCAATACATGTATCAGGATTATATTCGGGATGCTTTCCTAGAAGAGATTCCAGTGAATCGTGTTCTTCATAAGTTGGCACAACAAGCAATTTTTCCTGGTCAACAATAGCAGTAAATTTTGGATAGCCATTTTCAATTTCGCGCTTTAAGCCCCCAATTTTCAAGATCCTAAAAAGATTATTACTCTCCCCCTTACGAAAGGATACATATTCCTTGCCAATTGCCGGCTCATCGCAAAAGATAAGTTTTCGATCTTTTTCTTCTGCTACAAATAACTTTTTGTTGCGTTTCCTAATAAAGTATTTGGGGGAAACCCATTCTTCTTCCCCACGCCGCGGTTGAATCATCAAAATGCTCCTATCATACTTATCATGCCTGAACAGATTCTCTTTGAACAAAGCTATTGGGTCGCGAGAGGTGTGAAACGGTTTATTTATTTTCAGTCTTAGCAGCTCAGCAAGGCCAAAAATTCCGTCATGAAAACATGGGGACTCCATCTCTGGCAGCAACGGCTCGTCAAAATCCATGGGCGGCACTTTGAGTCGGTCAGAAAATCTTATCTGATTTAGCAAAACCACAAACTCTTCTCTTGTTATCCCGGGATTTGCGTAAAGTATCGCAGCAGGAATAAAACTTATGTTACATTGCCCCATAAAAAAACAGAACACAGAATCATTTAAAAGAATTACTATTTTATAAGAGTAAAAGATATCTTATAAGGCCCGCCACCGCTTGAGGACCAATAAATTATTTTAGTTCTCATTTTTGTTAAAATATTAACTTAAACTTATTTTTTATTGCGCCTCAAACGCCGGCAAGGCTCACAATATTCCTTTTTAATTAACTTTTTAAACTAAATCTCGTTTCTCTCAGATGAAAGGTGATTAGACGATGAAAACAGGTTATAAGGTTGGGGATTGCATGACCATGCACCCAGTCACTATTCAAAAAAATACAACATTAAAAGACTCTGCAAGCCTCATGGCTGACAAGCACGTAGGAAGCCTATTGGTAGAGGAGAAAGGCAAGATTATAGGCATAGTGACTGAGCAGGACATGGTAAGAAAAGGAATAGCAAGATTATTAGACCCTTCAATTACTCCTATTGAAAAGATTATGGAGACAGAGCTCATGACCATAAGCCCTGAAAAGGACATATTCGAAGCCCTAACCATGATGAGAGACTACAACATAAGGCATGTTCCTGTGATTGACAAGGGAAAGTTTGTCGGTTTCTTAACAATAAAGGACATCCTGAAAATACAACCGCAACTCTTTGAACTGATAGTAGAGAAATTCGAGCTGAGAGAAGAATCAAGAAAGCCTATTTTTGGCGGAGAAGAAGGAGTTTGCGAAGTGTGCGGCAACTATTCCTCTGAAATAGAAGATGTTGACGGCCAAAGTGTATGCCCGCAATGCAAGGACACTCTATAAAAAAATTCTTAATTCATAAATTTTATAAAGAATAATTCTCCCAGAAAAAAGAATATGAGTGATAACTTTAAAGACAATAACATTCCTAAGCACATTGCTATAATACCTGACGGTAACAGGAGATGGGCAAAGAATAAGGGATTGCCTCAGTGGGAAGGACACAGGGTAGGAGCAAAGGTTTTTGAAAAAACACTAGACTGGTGCAAGCAAGCAGGTGTCAAGGAAATTTCTTTCTGGGCATTAAGTACAGAGAATCTTGAGCGCGACAAGAAAGAAGTAGAATTTATTTTCAATCTTTTCAATAATTTTCTTGAGGATTTCATGAAAAAACAAAGCAAAGGCAATATCAAGGATAAAGCCAGGATAAGGTTCATAGGAGACCTTAAAAGATTACCTTTAAATACACAGGAAAAAATGAAGAAGGTAGAAGAAGCAACCAAGGAATACTCTGACTACAAGCTTAACATGCTGGTTGGCTATGGAGGAAGATGGGAGATAACAGAGGCTGCAAAAAAGATAGCTCAAAAAGTAAAAGAAGGAAAACTAAAAGTTGATGATATCAACCAGGAAATTTTTCAAAAGCACCTGATGCTGGAAGATGAGCCTGACCTGATAATAAGGACCAGCGAGGAAAGGCTTAGCGGATTACTGCCATGGCAAGGAATTTACAGCGAGATAATATTCATCAAGGACAAGCACTGGCCAGAGTTCACAAAAGAAGATTTCAAGAAGTGCCTGGAAGAATATGCTAGCAGGCAGAGAAGGTTTGGCAAGTAGATTGGAGGCGGAAAAGATGGGAGAAATCGAAAGTAAGATTGTTTGGATCAATAAGGTGGCCTCTGGCAGCAGATTGAAAGAAGCCGAGGGTGACGCTAAACTTATTTATGATACTGCTGGTGAAGTAATGGGTCATTTTAAAGAAAGGCTTGAGTCCGCGAAAATCAGAATATTTAACTTTGAGCAAGCTCTAGGCCATGTACAAGAAAAATCTCTTGAATATGCGCATGCAGACCTGAAAGACCGCGATCTTTTTAGGAGAAAACTTATGGTATCGTGCAGAACTTGCATAGAAAAGCTTAAGGAAGTTGAAAAATCATTTGAGAAGTTATGAATTAGCAATAGCTAGTTCTTTGAAAAGTCTCCTTCATTGAACACTTCTGCCTGGAACTTAGAAATCTTATTGCTTAAGTCTTTCCACGCATAGAATCCCATGCCTGCTTTCTGGCACAAACAGTTAAGGAAAGTCTGGACGTTAAAGTTGTTCTCAGTGGCTACTTGCGGCAGTAACAGTCCTGAGCCAAACTGCCCTTTTATTATCAATCCGTCCTCTCCGATTTTTATTTTCTCATTGTACTCTGTCGCTCGGCTTACTTTTATCTCTTCAGGAACTGTCATGACAGATATTTCAATCTCAACTTCTTTTAGCTCTTCTTCTTTCAATTGCGGAAACCTAGAGTCATGAAAAGCTGCGCTTCGAGCAGCCTCTACAACTGCCATGTTAAGAGCATAAACTGGCAAAGGAAATCCAATGCATCCTCTTAGCTCTCCCTTTTTATGCAGGGTAACAAATACTCCTCTTTTCTCAGAAAGGTGCTTAACATTATTCATGTCAGGCTTCTTGCCTTTGAAATAACTAGCTATTGATTCTCTTGCAATTTCCAATAGAAGTTTCTTGTCTTTCTTGTCCATTAAAAGAATAGAATAAGTAATGTCTTTTTAATTTTTTCCTTATTTAGCCTTTTTCTTAGCTTCCTTGAAGAGTGTCAAGAATTCCTTGTTCTGCTTCTTAAGCCTATTAACAGCTGCCTTGAGCACTGCATCAGCATCTTTCTGGCCGTTAGTCTCAACAATGAATTTAGGAATGCCGACCAAAGGATGGGCAATATTATAAGCTGCTGCCCTTACACTGTCATCATTCCAGAGCTCTTTCTTAAGAGCGTTACAGAAAGTATGGTCTGCTCCTGGAAGCTCAAAAACAATCCTTTTCTTGGTGTGCTCTAAAACCTTTATTTCCATTTTACAACCTGAGATTAGACAAGGGTTTATAAAGATTACTTTTTCTTATCAGTCAAAAGATTTAGGGTTGCCTGAAATTCAAGCCTTCTTTTACAATGCGTTCAGTATTCGGGAGTAGCCTGTATTTATTTAACTCAGAAATCTTGACCCACCCGGGAGAAGTCTCTTCACATTCTCTTAATTTTCCCGAATATTTTCTAGCTATGTACACAGTTAGAGAGTATTTTTTCACCTCATCTTTTACCTGGATGGGCGCAATATAGCTTCTAGGTACTTCAATTAAATCATCAGGCTTAACTGTCAGTCCTGTTTCTTCTTTGAACTCTCTAATGGCTGCTTGGATTTCTGTCTCCTTATCTTCGATTCTGCCAGAAGGAACACCATAAACACCAGGAATATGACCTGATTTTTTACCTAGCTTAACTAACAAAACCTCATCATCATGATATATTAGAACGCCTGCTGTTGGAATTATTTCTTTTCTTAATCGCCACAAGCCAACCCTTATCTTCTCAATCTTTTTAGTGTGGTGAGCCATGGTCATCTTAAGTGGGAAGTCATACTCTGTGTAATGTGTAGTTTCAAATCCATTTTCCTGAATAAAAGTGTCGATAAAATTCTTTGTGCTTGCCTTGTGGA
Source organism: uncultured Methanosarcinales archaeon (assembly GCA_964354085.1). Taxonomy (GTDB): domain Archaea; phylum Nanobdellota; class Nanobdellia; order Woesearchaeales; family SM23-78; genus SM23-78. The sequence goes on along the minus strand of CAYGYA010000057.1, from coordinate 18,227 downwards.
AAGAATATATCACGCGAACCAGATCCATTGCTTTAAGCAGAAAGACTGTGTCAATATTCTCGTTCTTTGTGCCAAAAGGAGGATTCATTATCACAACATCTGCTTTCTCATCAAAAACATTAATGTCGCCAGCGCAGAACACTGCATTAAGCTTCTGTCCTGTCTCGTTCTCAAGAAATGCTTTATTCTGCATTGCCAGCTCAACAGCACCCGCATCAATATCAACTAGGAAAGCCTTCTTAGCTCCAAGAAGCAAAGCTCCAATTCCTAGTATGCCTGTTCCGCAGCCTAAGTCAGCAACAACTTTACCTTTAATGTCTCCTTGCATAAAAGCATTCCAGAGCATTCCTCCTGCTATTTCAGAATCAGTAGGGTGCTGCTCTAGCTTCATCTCGGGCTTGTCAAATCCTTTAAGCCTGGATAATAGTATGCTGAGCTCTTTTTTAGTCATGACAGGTTAGATAATGCTCCTCGTTTAAAAATTTAATTCAAATCTGATATTGACCTGCTGTTATGGAAAAATATTTTCTAAAACTAATTTTGCACTACCATAATCTTTTTAAATAACCCATCATTCAGGGTAATTTCGCGTCGAGAGGGGGTGACGGTGAAGTTATTCAAGAATAAGACGGATAGAGAAATTTCTCTGATTGCAGAAGGCATACGCAAGGCTTTCAAGGTTGTGAAAACAGAGCTTGATGACCATCTTGATGCTATTAACCAGAACACTGCTGAGACCCAGGCTAATCAGGGCTGGCTTTCAGAGCTTGATGCTAAGATTAACAAGCTTTCTGAGCGTTTGGATGAGATTGAGCTTCTTATTAATCCTGATAGAACAAGAAAAATGGATGTTAAGCTAACTCCGAGGGAGCAAGAGGTTTTTATGGCTCTTTACCTGAGCAAGGGATTATCTTCAAGCCAGATTGCCAAGCATCTGGGGTTCACAGATGATATGGTCAACATGTACCTTTTCAATCTTATGAGCAAGGGAGTGCCTGTTCGCAAGGAACTGGCTAATGATGTCGTGGTTTTTACCCTTGATCCTGAATTTAAGGACTTGCAGGCTCGCGGAAACGTGCTGGAGATTAATTCCCGCATAGCAAGCCAGCTGGCTATGCACAAGTTATGAACTTTCCCGGTAGTTTTTTGTGCTTGTTTTTTCAAAAAAAATGTTTCTATTTAATATAAGCATTGCTGAAATATTTCAGAAGCACTATAAGATATATTTTAGAGTACACAATATAACTTATTATTATTGATTAAATAATTTAATATTGCTGAAGCAATATATAGTATAAACAATACTATACATTTTAATAGATAACTAAAAATTTTAGATATCTAATCTGTTAACAAAAAATTCTGTAAAACAGCAGAGAAAAGCTTATAAGTCGTCGAGAGGACTCTTAACATTCCTTATGAGCTCCCTTGAAACGCGAGTGTAAATCTGCGTAGTCTGAAGGTTAGAATGCCCTAATAATTCCTGAATAACTCTTATGCTAACTCCCGCATCAAGAAGATGAGTAGCGAAGCTGTGCCTTAGTTTGTGCGGAGTGACTATTTTTTTGATTCCGGCTCGTTTTGCAGCGCTGGAAACAATCTTTTGAGCGTTTCTGACAGAGAATGTTTCTCCGCTCTTATTCATAAATATGACGCCTTCTTCAATCCCTTCTTTGTTAAGATATTCCTTAAGCTGCTCTGCAAATGTTTCTGAAAGCACAGTAACTCGGTCTTTCTTTCCTTTGCCCTGCTTCACAATGCAGACTTTCTCCTTAAAATCAAGATCTTCAACATGCAATTTAAGGCATTCACTCACTCTTAACCCCGAGGAATAAAGCAATAATATCAAAAGTCTGCTCTTATCATTGAAGCAAGCATCTATCAAGGATTTTACCTCGTCCTTTGTGAGCACTGCAGGAGGATTTCTCTGAATTTTAGGGGTTTTTATACTCGAAAATCCTTTATCAAGTACTTGGTTGTATGAGAACAAAAGAGCAGACCTGACAAGCGCAACAGAGCTTGATGAGAGCTTCTTATCAGAGATAAGATAGGCGAGATAATTCTTTAAATCGTCTTCAGTCGCAGAATCAGGGGCTTTCTTGATGAATTTAATAAAATCAGCATTATGCCTTGTATATGACTTTACTGTTTCCTGGCTAAACCCTCTGATTTTGAGCTCTGTTCCTAGTTTTTTTAAAAAGTCTTCCTGCTCCATGTTTAGTTTGCTTGGTTAGCTTTTGACCTTAGAAAAGCCCTCTGGTGTGCCATCTGACTCTCCAAAGCTTGTAAGCAGTGGCCCAGAGTAAAAAGCCTGCCAGAATTAGGAGGATGTTGCCCACAACTTGGATATTGGCAGTATTGATGTATTCAGGGATTACATTAAATGTTGTCAGAAGGTTATATCCCCCCCATAACACAGCTAATAAACCTATAAATGTTTCTTTTGCAATTCCGCTGCCGCCGTCAGATGGTTTTTTCATATGTTTTGCCATTCAGATCACCTCTTGATGACTTTTAAGCCTGATTTATTGTTCAAGCTCGATTTTTCTGTGTTTTATTCATAAAAAACACGAGCAAACTACGCATAATATACATTATACGAACTACACTTATTTAAATGTTTTTATTAAGCCCATAATCTTGTTTCAATGGATACGTGCAGTATAATCTCCTGCCCTGCTCAGTTCTACCTCCTCTGCTGTTTCTATGCCAAACTCCTGAGCACACTGGTTATAAATCTGCTTGACATGATCATGAATAAGCAGGTAAATCCTGCAAAGACCCGCTGATTCCTTGTATAGCTCACTAAGCTGGTCCATGATTTCCTTAAGATCCTCCATCTCTTCCTGAGAAAGCTTAATCTTTAACTGGCTGGCCTGGTGAACCTGGAGCATGAGCCGCTCTATATCCTCATACCTCTGCTGCTTAATTAGCTGCTTAACATCCTCCATCAAGTTGGTCATCCTGGCTTCTTGCTTTCTTTTCCCCCCAATCTCTTTCTCAGCTATTGTCTTGTCTATTTTCTTAAGCAGGTTGAGTAACTCCCTCATCTTGTCTGTCTGAGAAAATGCTGCCTCAAGCTCTTCCGCAAGCCTTATAATGTTTTCCTGCTGGGTTTGAATAAGCTCAAGCTCATCATTTATGTATTTAGAAGTGTAGCCAAAGCTATCAGAATCTCCTGGTTTCTGTTCCTCATTTTTTTTCAAAAGCAGCATTTTGATACATTCTAAAAGTTTTAATCAAAAATTAAAATTTTAAAATTATTTCCTCTTTGCAGTCGCTCTCTTAATTGTAACATGGCGCACAATCTTATTCTTCAAACCGTAAAAGTAAGTGCTGAATAAGCCATAAAGATGCTCAACTTCCTTATTCCCATCATCAGTAAGCGAATACACCTTCTTCCTGCCCTGTCGCCGATAGGCAATGAGCTTTTTCCGTCTAAGCCTCTTCAGAGCAGGATAGATGGTGCCGGGGGTTAAGGTGCAATTTCTGCGCTTACCAATTGCTTTTGAAAGTTCGTCGCCACACAAGCTCTTAAGGTTAAGTTCGTGCAAAATAAGAAATGACAAAAATCCCTTCAACTCAAGGTAATCTGAGCCAGACTCTGCGCTTGCTACCTTTTTTGACATACCAGTATATAAAAAAAACCTGTTTTTATATTTATTGGTAATTAAATATATACTTTGAACGATATATATTAGAAGCTATTAATTGCTTGTAAGATATATATTATTAGCAATATATAGCTTTAACAATAATATAAATAAAAATTTTTGGAAAATAATTTTTAGATCTGAAAAAGTAGTCAGGGAAATAATCAAGAAGTTCAAAAAAACGAGGACTTGTTCGGAAAATGCGCTAAAAACATCAAAAAAACCACTAGGTTGCTATTGAAGCAAGTGTAAAGGTAGATTTGAAAAAAAGAAGAATTGAAAGGCCTTCCTCGGAGACAATAGGAAAAAACCATGAGATGATAAAATGGCAAGCTAGATAGGGTAGAGCAAGCTTTTGAAAAAGTTTAAGCACAAATCCCTGAAAAAACCACGAGATCAGCAAGAATAGTGGATCTGATGGGCTAACAAGAAATTTGACAAATTTTTAAGCAGAGATTAAGGAAAACCATGAGGATGTCTAAAAAGAGACTGGCAACTGCAGAGAAAGAGCATTTCAAGAGATTTCAAGGTGAGGAATAAGAAAAACCATTGGGTCCTGGAAAAGGGCTTGGTTTAAAGGCCAGAACTAATTAAAGCCTAAGAATAACAGGTTGTAAGCAAAAAACCCTGAGAACAAGGGTCTAATGGGTTTTTAGAGGCCAATAGAGTATAATATGAGAAAACCGCCATATTTTGCCATGTGATTAATGCCTAGCAGAGAAAGCTATTATAACTATTCGAAAAAACACAGCAAAACCATTAGGTTTATGCAGAAAACGTGCTTAAATCTATGAAAAAGTTAATTAAAGAGAAAAAAAATTATCTGTTGCCGCAGTAGAAGATCTTTCCGATTGCAACATCATCTGGAGCTACACCATTCCTGTCAATGGGCTTGTCCAGCTTTCTTTCAGGAGCAGTTTGTGGCTTCGGCTGACTCCTCATCTGTGGTTTTGGCTTTGCTCTATCGCCGCAATAGAATATATCTTCTACTTGAACATCAGCTGGAGCAACCCCGTTTCTGTCAATGGGCTTGTCCAGCCTGCTTTGTACCTCTTTTTCCGCTGAGGACTCCTCGACGTGTCTTGATTCCCGTGATGATGATTCCCGCGATTCTCTTCTTGGCGGAGGATGGGATTCTTCTCTGAATGAATCGTGAATATTGTCTTTTAGAGAGTTAAGTTTCTTGTCAAACACTGCCTGGTTCATCTCAATAAGGCTAATTGTTTTTATCAGCTCATTGAGTTTTTCTGTGACTTTGACGAGCTGCTCTGCTATTATATCAGTCTTCTGGCAAGAATTTTCCTTGAACACCCATAATCTCTGCATGGTGTTCATCATTTCGTCGTACTGGGCTTTAGTTAGCTGCACCAGCTCGAGCTCTGCATCGACTGCTTCTGTATTTGCCCCATAGATCTGGCCTGCCTGAGATATTGCTTCTTGTGAGCTCTTGGCAAAACCGTATTTTCTGAGTTCTTTTGAAAGATTATTCATTCTAATAGTCTGCTCTACACTGTCCATCTATAACACCTCGTTGCAAGCCAAACCCGTAATAATAACACAAATGGTATGATAAAAAGTATACTGGTAGTGCTTATATTTAAATATTTCGGTTTTTTCTTGTCGACTACAACAACAAATGAATGGGCGATAAGAATAAAAAAAATAAACTAAACACAAGCTTTTTAAACCACAAGTTAATCCAAGAAAAAAGAAAATGCAAGGAACTATAAATAATTTCAGGCGAAGCAGGAAGAGAACCTGCGAGAACCACATGATAATAATAGTCGATGGAATAAGCAAGAAAGAAGACGCAAAAAAACTCGTGGGCAAGAAAGTAATTTATAATACTGGAAAAAAAGAGATGATAGGAAAAATCGGCTCTTCGCACGGAAACACAGGAGCTGTCAGAGCCATATTCTCAACAGGCATGCCTGGACAGGCAATAGGAAAAAAAGTAAAAATAGAATAAATAAAAATATTTTCTAAAAAATTCTAATAAAATAATTTTCTTAGAAGGATACTGCAAATGCTCCTATGATTAGCAATAGGCCAGCAAGAGTAAATAATATATCAATGATTAGCTGGGCAATTGACGGGAGCGAAAAAGGCAAAATGCCAAAATAGTTCAGGCCCCACACAATCAATATCAAAGCTACAATTATGCTGATTATCCCTATTGCCTTGTTAGCACCTGTAAATCCCTGTGATTCTTCCTTAAACCCATCGATAACTAGCATTACTGCTCCTGCCAAGGCAAGAATTGAAAGTATAATCAAAGGAACTGTTGGCAAGCTGAAGCTTATTACCTTAAAATAATTCAGCAGCGGGATTAATCCAAGCGCGAGAAAAACCAATCCCAAGATAACTGAAAATGCCTTTCGTGCATCATCCATATATACCACCCCAATCTTTATTTTTAATATTTTGTTTTAATAAAATGAATCCTGAACTTACTAGTATTTAAAGGTTTCTAAAGGCAAAGCCTTTAGAACTAGCGAACAGAGTTCGCTAATTTCTGAAAAAAAGAAAAAGGTTAAGATTTTAAAAGGAAAAGTTTAAATAATAGCCTTTTAATAAACGGTGATGGAAATGAAGAATAAATTAAAGATAATAATCACGTCATTAGTGCCGGCTTTGTTTCTTGTGCCTTTTGCCTGTGCTTTTCAGTTGTTCCCCCCGATGATTTCAGAATTATTGCAGACCTGGTTCGGAGGCGCCATCCCACCGGATTATATCACAAGAATACTTCTAGGGCTCTTAATATTCATAGTCTTTTATTATGCAGCAGGATTTGCCTTTAACAAGAGCGCTTATGGTGAAAGCAAAACCAATACCTTTAGATGGATGGTGGCCCTGCTTGTTGCTATACTCACAGTATTATTCTTACCGCAAAGCCTTATGGATATATACAAGTCCATGTTTGCCATGTTTACTCCTGTTTTGGTCACGATTGGATTGATAGTTTTTGCAAGAAAAGTAAACAAACATCACACCCAGGAAGGACATATTGGCGCAGCATTGGCTTATGCCATAGGCATTGCACTGATTGGCTTTGTAGTAGCAGAAGCTTCCCAGTTCGGGATACAAGATTTCAATATTGTCGGCTGGAGCTTCTTAGATATCCTCCAATTGTTGATGTTCGTACTTTTTGTTCTGTTTTTTATAAACATTTTCAAGGCCTTTAGTGGAGGCTCAAAGCAAAGATCAGAGCAGATGAAAGCTAATATTAATGATGCAGAAAAAGACATAAAACATCAGGAAAAAGAAAAAGAAGAAACAAAAAAAGAAGAAAAGCAAGCAGCAGCTGAAACAAAGAAAGAAGAGAAAATAGAAAAGAAAGAGACTTATGAGGATATACATATATTCCAGGAATTGAAAAAATTAAGAGAACTTGTTGTGGCTTGGGCTGCGACTATTACTAACACAAACAGACACGGTGATATTCGTGCAGAGCAAGCAGTGCTGAATGAATTAAAAAGACTCAGGAATGAGCAGGCCTATAGAGATAAATTAGAGCGAATTAAAATAAAAGAAGCAAGAAATCTTCACGGCTTAGTGGAAGGGAAGATTGGAAGATATACAGGAGATAAAAAAGTTGTTAACATTAATTCTAGTATTGAGACCTTAATCAAGACAGATTCTCATCTTAATGCTGTTTTTGAAAAAATATTGGATTACATAAGTGGTAAAGTAACAGGAGCACTTGAAACAATGAAGCCAGACACAAACTCGATTATAGCAGCCATTGATCAAGCACTTGCTATCAAGGCAAGGACAATAAAAACAGAGCAGCAAGAAGTAATAGAAGAAGATCAAGAGAGAAAAAATCTTCTTACTGCGGAAGAGGCTAGGGAGATAGGCTCGAGATTCTAGGCTGCATCTGATAAAGTTTTAGTTTTATATGATTTATTTTCTTTCATATTCTTTTTTCATTAACATTGCATCTTCTTCTAGGTTTGGGCTCTCGTTTATCACGCAGCCTTTGCATTTGTATTCTTTGAATGCTTTCATCAAATCTTTATAGTTCATGTCTGAGTCTTTTAGAAATAAGTGGTTTCTCTCGCCTTTTTCGGTATATTCTATTCCTGACATGTGGACGTGCATGTTGTTAAGGGCTTCTCTGCCAAGCCCTTTCTCTAGTTTCTCAAGCACTTCTGAAAATTCTTTGTAAGTATTTATCTTGCCGTTGCTTCGCGCATGCAGATGTGCAAAGTCAACACACGGCAGCACTCCTGCTACTTCCTGGCTTAGCTTGATGAGTTCATCAATGTCTCCGAACTGGCTTGCTTTGCCTGTTGTCTCTGGCCTTATCCAGAGCTTTACTCCTTCCTCATTCAAGGTTCGCGTAATGTTAAGCAGATTTTTCCTCACAGTCTCGAATACTTTTTCCTTGGAAAGCGCCATATAGTATGCTGCATGAAAAGTTATGCTAAAAGCTCCACAAATATTAGCAATCCTTGCAGTGTCAAGAATTCTTTTAACACTCGCATTAATAATAGCATTTTCCTGTGAATTAAGATTAATATAATATGGACCATGAGCAGTGAGCACAACATCATTTTTCTCTGCCAATACTCTGACTTGCTTTGCAGTGCCAGCATTCATTTTTATTCCGCGGACAAACTCAAGCTCCATACAGCCAAGACCAAGCTTCCTGACATGAGGCACGCCATCCAAAGTGCTTCGGGAAGGAGCACTCAGAGGAACGCCTGCTGGTCCAAATAACAATTCTTTCATTTTACTCCTGCTCTTTTTGTTCTTTCTTAGCTATTTTCTTTTTGATGCGCTCAAGAGCAACATGGATGGCAGCATCTCTAGGTTTTATCTTCTGCCTCTTAGCAACTCTAAGAACTTTGGCAGTGTTCTTCACAACCTTAGTCTCAACCATCTTGAACATTTCATCAGGAGTCCCGCCCTTGTACTCTACATAGCTGCTGATTACTCCGCCAGCATTAGCCACAAAATCAGGAACCACAAGAATGCCCTTCTTATGCAAGTATTCCTCGATTTCAGCAGTGGTTGGTATGTTTGAGCCTTCAACAACGATCTTGGCTTTAATGCTGTCCTTGTTAGCTTCTGTGATAAGGTCAGGAATAGCAGCTGTTACCAGGATGTCAACATCCAAGCCAACAATTTCTTCACTTTTCAAAACTTTGCCGCCAGGATAAGCTGTTACTGTTCCTTTCTCTTTCTTAACATCAACTAATTTTGCAAAATCAATTCCTTCAGCAACAAACACTGTTCCTTTGCTATCACTGGTTGCTACTAGCTTTGCTCCTTTCTCTGTCAGGAACTTGGCTGCAAACCAACCAACATTGCCAAAGCCTTCAATAGCAAAAGTCAAGTTCTTGACATCTAAGCCAAGGTGCTCAACAGCCACAAGAGTCGCATGATATACTCCAAAGCCAGTGCTTCCAAGCTCATGAGGAATTCCTCCCATATCTGTTGGCTTGCCAGTGCAGCTCCTCATTGAGCCATTAGCTTCTGCGAAAACTTTCATCTCATGCTCTGCGGTGTTAATATCAGGTGCTGACACATACAATTTAGGGCAGACTACTTTCAAGGCTTTTGAGAAAGCAGCAATCACCGCATCCTTTTGCTCAGGAGTCATATTCTTCGGGTTAGCAACAATGCCTGACTTTCCTCCACCAAATGGCAGTCCTGCCAGCGCGCATTTGTATGTCATTGCTCTTGCCAGCTTAGCAACCTCGTCAATGCTAACAGTTGGAGTCATCCTAATGCCTCCTTTGCCAGGGCCAAGAGCAGTATTATCAATAACCACAAAGCCATGCATGCCTGTCTTTGAATCATAAACTTCTAGTATCTTCTCAGGCCCTAGTTCATCATGAGAAACCATTTTCACTACCTCCTTAAACTCGTTTTATTAGGAAGAAAGGCTTTGTTTTTAATATTTTCTGCTTATTTTACGTATAAAAAAGGCAAAGTTTAAATACTGAACACACCGAGTACGGCTTAAACAATCATTTTTAGAGGTGATTTTAATGGAAGCATATTGCGTTAAGTGCAAGAAGAAAGTTGAAGTCAAGGATGGCAAGGAAGTAAAGAACAAGATAGGCAGGAAGATGCTCAAAGGCAAATGCCCTGTCTGCGGCACAACCGTTTGCAGAATCCTTGGCTAAGACATTGAAAAAATATTTTATTCTTTTTTTACCTGTTTCTTCTTTCTCAACAAATCCATGATATCATCATAAATTATTTATAACCCTCATAACATCTTACTCTTATGAACAAAGCAATTATTCGTACCAGCCTCAGCGACGCTGTTTATTTCAGCTTTGCATCTTTCATTGTTATATGGCTGGCAAGCATACTCTATGATGCCCTTGAGAAAACCACCGGCAGGCTTAACATGGGCGCTCTTGTAATCATCATCCTCAGCCTAGTCCTAATCATGTTTGTTCTCGCAATAACCAATATTGTTCTTAGCGAGCATGAGAAATCAAAGATTAAGCTATGGGAAAGAGTATTAGGAGTTCTGTTATTCATAGTGGCTTCCGCAGTAATACTTGGGGTACTGGGCTTCTTATTCTGGTTTGAGGTTTGAAATGTAGGTTAATAAAAACTATCATTCTCCTTTGCGCTGCTTCATCTCAATCTTTGCAAGCACCATGTTATGCATTCTTCTTAGGAAAGCAAGCCTGTCTTCCATTTTCATGATGTCAGCATAGCCCATAACTACCATGTTAAATGCAAACGGCGTGGGTATGTCTGTGAATACTTCCTTAACTTGGATGTCTCCTTTCTCAACAAGCTCAAGAACTTCTTGAGCATGCTTAATATCCATGAAGTCTTCTAGAACTTCACGCCTGGCTTCTTCCAGAATCGGGAATTCGTTGCTTATCCTCTTTACTGCGCTAATCAGGAGCCTTGAGCTTTGCTGCTGCCTACCAACACTCTTTTCATGCCCCTTGTAAGAACGTAATATCATCAGTGCTCTTGCTGCGCAGTGCCTGAACCTACGGTTAAGCACTTCAGTCTTGTCAAGGGCAAACCCCATGAGTTGCCTTAGCTTATCGCTTTTTATCATGCTAAAAACCCTTGTTGCCTGCACATGCTTATTAGTTGCTATGTAGAATCCATTGTCACTAACTCCAAGCTCAACATCTTTCTTGTTAATCTTTGAGACTGCAAACGCAAAAGCCCTGCTAAGCACATCATTGACTCTTCTGCCAAACAAGGTATGAAATATTATTTTTTTATCATTCCCATCAGAATAATGTTCAATAACTATTTTCTTGTCATGAGGGATCTCTGCGAACAAGAACTGCTCTTTAAAATACTCGTAAATGCTGTTAGCGCTGTACTCATCAACATAAAGGTATGAGTGAATAAACTCCATCAGGTCTTCTTTCTTAGTGCCATACTTCAAATGTTCTTCCATCAGCCTTCTGAACTTCTGGATTTCAAGAGCAAGGTCATAGCTAAGAGGCAGCATCTCGCTGTACCATGAAGGAACTGTTGGAGGCCTGTTAGTTGTTGCCTTGACATAAGCAGTCATTCCCTTGGTATGTAAGAATTGATAGGTGTTTCCTCCAAGCACAAAAATATCTCCTTTTCTCAGCCGCTCAAGGAAAGGCTCGGCAATTGAACCTATGAGGTGATTCTCAACTTTTACTTTTACGTTAGTCTCATCAGGAATTGTGCCGATGTTGGTCATATAAATTACGCGAGTCATCTTTCCTTTTTTTCCCATCATGCCAGTCTCTGCATCATACCATATTTTTGCATAAACATTCCTGTCTTCAAGGCTTGCATATTCTCCTCCAAGATAGCTCACTATCTCCATAAACCTTTTTTTATCTAGGCTATGAAAGTTGTAGCTTCCTCTCACAATTCTAAGAACTTCATCAATAGGCCTCTGCTCTTCTAAAGCAATGCCAAGCACCTGTTGTGCAAGAACATCCAGGCAATTGGTTGGTATATCTATCTTGTCAATTTTTTTCTCAAGCGCAGCTTTTAGCAACACGCTGCATTCAACCAGGTCATCCCTGTCCATAACAATAATCCTTCCCGTTGCAGTGTCATGAAGCTTGTGTCCGCTTCTGCCAATCCTCTGCAAGGCACGAGCCACGCTCTTAGGGCTTCCCAGAAGAATAACAAGGTCAATATAACCAATATCAATTCCTAGCTCAAGGCTGGTTGATGATACAACAACTCGCAACTCTCCTTTTTTAAGCATCTCCTCAACATTGAGCCTGTGCTCCTTGCTAAGGCTGCCATGATGAGCTCCTATAAGGTTCTTATATCCGCCAACATCCACTCTTCCTCCTTTTTCTTTTCCATTCTCTTCAGCTTCAGCAGCAAGTTCACTAACTTCCTTGGTTATTGCCTCTTCTTTTACATCTTCTATTTTCATGTAATGCTTAGGGAACCTTTCTTTTAAGTGGTGCACAACTCTCTCTGTCGCGCTTCTCGTGTTAGTAAAAATAAGAGTTGTCTTATGGCCCTGGATGAGCTGGTCAATCAAAGTATAGGTTTCTGTGCTTATCTCATCATAAGTGGCACTAATCAGGTTCTTTACAGGGCTTAACACTTTCAAGTCTAATTGTTTTGCAAAGTTAACATCCACAACCTTGCAGTCTCTTAGCTCTCCTGTTTTGTGATCATAGCCAACAAGGAACTTTGCAATTTCTTCCAAAGGAGCAACTGTAGCTGACAAGCCAATCCTTGTGAACTGTGTCTGGCTTTGCAGTCTCTCAAGGCTTAGTGAAAGATGAGCCCCTCTCTTGCTGCCAGCCAGAGCGTGAATTTCATCCACAATACACCACTGAACTTCCCTCAGCTTCTCCTTGAACTTGGTTGATGTTAGCATGATTGCAAAACTTTCTGGCGTGGTAATTAAGATGTGTGGAGGCTTGGTAAGCATTGATTGTTTTTTGCTTGAAGAAGTGTCTCCTGTTCTTACACCAACTCTTAATTCTATTTTCTTGCCTGCAAATTCTTCCATTTCTGTCAAAGGCTCAATAAGGTTGCGCGAGATGTCATTAGCAAGAGCTTTAAGCGGGCTGATATAGACGCAATAAACCTTGTCCTCCAGCAGGTTGTGATCTGACAAGCCAATCAACTCATTAATTATTGCCAAAAAGGCACTCAGAGTCTTGCCGCTTCCTGTTGGGCTGCTGATGAGAGTGTTTATCCTGCTGTGTACATTAAGGATTGCGAATCTCTGAGGCGGAGCAAAAGTCTTGAACTTGTGCAGGAACCATTCTTTAACCAGAGGATGCATGCTCTTAATTATTGCTTCATCTGAGTACGGCTTGGTCATGAATTCAATCATGCAAAAATAGAATAAATTATCCATTTATAAAAAGTGTGAAAGAAAAATAAGTTTGTCTCTCTAAAGAGAAAAGTAAAGTTTATATATTTGCCTTTGTTTTCCAGGTATAAAATTTTAGATAAATAGATGAGGTGGTAAGATGGCAGAGAAAGCAGGCATTAGGTTTGGAGTTTGGGCTTTTCTTATAGGACTGATATTGGCGATTGTAGTTGCGCTTCTTAGCGGGGCAAAAGCGCCTGAATGGGCTATAATTGTCCTGGCAATATTAGGATTGCTCGTCGGATTGCTTAATGTTACAGCAACTGAAGTCCAGAAGTTCTTGATAGCAACAATAGCTTTCTTGTTAAGCTTCCAGGCATTGGGTAATGTGTTTGTAGAGTTTTCCCAGGCATTTGGAGCTTGGACCGGAGTCATAGGTAATTTCTTCAACCTGATCAGTATATTCATGGCTCCTGCAGCAATTGTTGTTGCCATTAAGGCATTGTTCTCAATTGCCAAGGAATAAACAAGAAATTCTTTATTTTTTTATCTTATTTATTTTTCACTAATACTCTGCTTGTCTTAAAAGAGACTCTGCATCTATTTGCTTGTCTTCAAGCATTTTATCGCTCTTGCCGCAAAAAGGGCATCTTAGTGCTGCATCGCTCTGAGGATTGTATTTAAACTTGTACTTGCATCTGGAGCAGAAATAATTCTTGCCTCCTGAAAAACCTGAGGATTTAGGGATTATCTTCTTTTTATCATCCTTCGGGTTGAAGGTTTTCAAGCAGCTCTTGCACAAAGCCATCCTGGAATTGTCTCCTTTTGGCAGGTATTTTATGTCGCTGATTGAAACGAATTTTCTGCATCTCTCGCAGAGAGCTTTTCTTGTATCCTCAATTTCTTCATACATGTTAATCACCTTTCAGCATAATGAGCTATATTTTATTAAGTTGTTTCATGCGATAATAATATTTTTAAACATTTGTATTCTTGAATATATATAAACCCAAACATACATTAAAGAAAAAAGTAGAAAAACAAAAAAATAGTATACACGAAAACGTGTTAGCTTATACTCAAAGAATCATCAATTAAAACTTCTTCTTCTTCATATAGCAATCTTTGCAAAAAACAGGCTTGCCTTCCATTGGCTTGAAAGGAACTTCGCATTCCTTACCGCACTCAGAGCAAGTTGCTTTATGCATCTCACGCGGACCGAAATCTCTTCGGAAACCGCCACCGCCTCTAAAGTCTCCCATATTGCTGCCTCCTTGTAGTTAATTAACCTAAAAGAAAACGTTTTAAATCTTCTCTTATGCTACTAATTCACAAGATTATACTAGATATTTATAAAGTTTTTCAATTTATCTGCTCTTTACAACGCCAATCCTAGGACAATACTTTATTATCTTGCACTTGGAGCAAAAAGGAGAAATAGGGGCGCATACTGTCTGGCCATGAATAACCAGGACTTCATTAACATCAAGCCAGTATTTTTTCGGAATTATCTTCATGAGCTCTTGTTCTGTCTGCTCCCTCGTCTTGGTCTTAACCCAACCTAGTCGGTTACTTATCCTATGAACATGCGTATCCACAGGTATTGCTGGCTTGTTAAATGCATAAACCATTACGCACCCAGCAGTCTTCCTGCCAACTCCTGGCAGCTCAATCAGCTTGTCAAAATCATCAGGCACTCTTCCTTTGTATTTTTCTAAAAGAATCTTGCTTATCTCCTTGATGCGCTTTGCTTTGGTCTTGTAAAACCCAGACTGCTTTATTAAAGGCTCTAACTTTTTTAAAGGTGCTTCTGCAATCTGCTTTGGCGTCTTGTATTTTGCAAACAATTTCTGAGTGGCTTTTATTGTCATCTCATCCTTGTTCCTGGCGCTAAGGACTGTGCTAATCAGGATGTAAAAAGGGTCCTCTTGGGAGAACTCGCCTAGCATGCTGAGCTTTGATTTCTTTTTCAATATCCTTATTACTTTGGTTATATCTTTTTGGTTTGCCATTTTTCAGAAAGTTAATGGGCCCAGCCGGAATTTCGTCAACTTTTCACATTCGGCAATTCGGAGGACTTAACGAAGTTAATGTCCTCCTTAAGTACTTTTGCCAGCTTTTGTTATGAAAAGCTGTATCGAACCGGCGACCTACGCCGTGTAAAGGCGGTATCATCTGCGGAAATCCTTACGATTGTTTGACCAGTTCGGAGGGCTTAACGAAGTTAATGCCCTCCTTAACTACTTTCTATCAAATCTTTTGTAAAGATTTGAGCCGCTAGACCATGGGCCCATAACCAGCTGATTGACTAGTAAGCTTTTTAAAAAACTTTCTAATCCTAGCAAAAATGGTATATAAGAGCAAATCGGAAGATTTAAATATAAAGATACATAAAAACCATACTAATATGGTATTAGTATCTGAACAACCAGAAGGCCCACAAGATAGGATATTCAGTATTCTCTTCAAAGAAGATGAGCTGACATGGAAGAATATCATCTATGACCTTATAAGAATAGAAGGCATGAATCCATGGGACGTTGACATTTCAGAAATATCCCACAAATTCCTAGAACTACTAAAAAAATTAAGAGAAATGGATTTCAGAATCAGCGGAAAAGTAGTGCTTGCCTCCGCCATACTGCTAAAATTAAAATCAGACAGGCTGCTTGAAGATGATATTGCTGCTTTTGACAGCCTGATGTCGTCTGTGGATGACCCGGGAGAACTGCTTGACGAGCTAGCGCTTGATGAGACGGGTCCTAAGAGAGAAAGAATCCTGGCGCCAGGCTTAATGCCAAGATCTCCTCAGCCAAGAAAAAGAAAAGTGTCTGTTTATGATTTGATTGAAGCGCTGGAAAAAGCTCTTGAAGTGGAATGGAGAAGGCCTGTTTATGTTGAGCCAAAGGTTAAAATCAGGATGCCTGAGAACTTTGTTGACATGGGAGAGCTAATACAAGATGTTTATCACAAAGTAGAAGCTTATTACTGTGAGCCAGCAAAACCCAGACGTTTGACCTTTAGCGAGCTCATACCATCTGACTCAAAAGAAGACAAAGTTTACACATTTATCCCGCTATTGCACCTTGAGAACCAGCGCAAAGTAGACATGTACCAAGACGTTCATTTCGGAGAGATAGAAATTGAGATGCAAAAGAATGTTATTCTAGGCCTGCCGCCAGTGCCTCCTGAAGAAAACAAGCTCGAGACTGATTCTGAAGCAAAAGAAACTAAGCCAGAAGAATAATAAACCTTTTTAAACTCTGCTGATTTCTTGATTTTCTATATGAGCAATAAAAAGATGGTTAGAAAAATCGAAGGCAATAAAACTAATGAAAGCCATGAGAATAAAACAGAATCTAAGCAAAATAAGTATGTCCAGCTCCAGATGGTTGACCAGCAGGCCAAGCAGCTGCAACAGTACTTGCAGACTTTTGACCAGCAGCTATTAGAGATAAGAAGCGTTATTACTTCTCTTAATGAATTTGCCAAGCTGAAAAAAGGAGATTCAATACTTGCACCGATTGCCAATGGCATATTTGTCAAGGCAAAGCTTGAGGACAACCATGAAGTCAGGGTTAATGTTGGCAACAACACCGTAGTTACCAAGACAATTGAAGGAGCAGTTAAGATGCTGGAAGGCCAGGAAGCAGAGATAAACCAGTACAGAAGTGATGTTCTTGCCAAGTTTGATGAGCTGCTAAAACAAGCAGAAGCCTTGCAAAAGGAGTAAAAATAAAAAAGAGGTTTTTCATGTTCAAGTTCCTTAAGGACAAACTTAAGAAAGCTGTTTCTATTTTTTCAAAAAAGGTAGAAGAAGAAGCAGATATTAAGGAAGAAATAAAGGAAAAAAAGATTTCTAAGGCTAAAGAAGTTCCTGAAGAGCCAGTTCATATAACCGAAGAAGTGGAAGAAGCTGAGGCTGAAGAACCAAAAGTTGATGAGAATTTTAAGGAAGAAAAACCTGAAGAAGAAGTGCTGCCTGGATTTGAAGAAGAGATTGAGAGAGTTGAGGAGCCAGAAAAAGAAAAGACTAAAGAAGAGATTGAATCACAATTAAAAGACCTCAAAGAAGATATTGAAAAGGAATTCAAGGAAGTAAAGCCAGAGCCTGAAACGCAGAAAGAAGAAAAGCAGGAGAAGCTTTCGTTTTTCCAAAAAATATTTGGCAAGAAAGAAAAGCATGAAGAAATCCATGAAGAAGTTAAAGAAAAAAAAGAAAAGGAAGACGTAACAGGTGAAAAAAGACCTGATATAAAAGAGCCTGAAAAGGAAGTAAAGATAAAGAAAGAAAAAGAAATAAAACCTTTTGAGGCCGCAGGCGCAAAAAAAGAAGAAGAAAAAGTAGAAATAACAGAAGAAGAGCCCGAGAGAAAAAGAGGCTTTTTTGGCAGGATAAAAGAAACTTTAACAACTGTCAAGCTTTCTGAGGAAAAGTTTGAAAAGCTTTTCTGGGAACTTGAAGTAGTCCTCATGGAGAATAATGTTGCTGTTGAAGTCATTGACAAGATAAAATCAGACCTAAGGGCTGAGCTAACCACAGGCAAGGTAAGCAGGAAAGGAATTGAAGGCCTGGTAGAAGATTCTCTCAGAGAATCTATTGAGAGCCTTTTCATTGACAAGCATTTCAACCTGATCGATGAGGCCAGGAAAAAGAAAACCAAGCCTTACATTGTCGCGTTCATAGGAGTTAATGGCAGCGGAAAGACAACCACCATGGCAAAGATTGCCAGTCTACTAATGAAAAACCATCTTTCTGTGGTGTTCGCAGCCAGCGACACTTTCAGGGCAGCAGCAATCCAGCAATTGCAAGAGCACGCTGATAAGCTTGGAGTAAAGATGATAAGGCATGATTATGAGTCAGACCCTGCTGCTGTTGCATTTGATGCAATACAGCATGCCAAGGCAAAAGGAATTGATGTTGTTCTCATAGATACTGCAGGCAGGCTTCATGTTAATGACAACCTGATGAACGAGCTAAAAAAGATCATAAGAGTTAACAAGCCTGACTTAAAGATATTTGTGGGTGAGAGCATAACAGGCAATGACTGCGTAGAGCAAGCCCAGCTATTTAACGAGGCAGTTGGCATTGACGCCATTATCCTGGCAAAAGCTGATGTTGATGAGAAAGGAGGAGCAGCTGTCAGCGTTGGTTATGTAACAAAGAAGCCGATAATATATTTAGGAACAGGCCAGAAGTATGAAGACCTGACAGAATTCAAGCCAGAGATAATAATAAAGAATATTGGGCTGTGATTCTTTCAATTAGATTTTATTTAGAGTTTATTTTTCTAATT
>CAYGYA010000056.1:0-9878 GCA_964354085.1 uncultured Methanosarcinales archaeon | reverse complement strand
CTGCACGCATAGGTTATCTTTTGTTTTCTTTAGGCTTAAACATATAGCAAAACATTTAAAAGCCTTATAACATAAGTTTTGTTATTCGTAGGATTAAGATTTTAATAGATATAGTAGCATAAGTAAGGTGAGGGAGCTAAGTGGCTGACTGGATATCTACTGCAAGCAATTTTTTTCTTGAGCCTATTTGGCTCTATGCTCTTTTGCTGATGATTCCTTTTATCCTGCTCTATCTTATCCGCCCTAAGCCAAAGCAAAAAGTTATTCCTACATTGATGTTTCTTTTCAAGGACCTTGGCAGGGATAAGAAAATGACTTTTTTCAGGAGATTAATCCACGACCTATTGTTCTTGTTCCAGTTCTTTGCATTGTTGCTCATACTTGCATCTGTTGCCAAGCCTTACATTGATGTTACAAAAGAGTCCATGTTCAAGAATACTGTGCTTGTGGTTGATGTCAGCGCTAGCATGAAAGCTGGTTATGATGGTGAAACCAGGTTTGAGGATGCTATTGAGGCAGCTGAGAAGAATCTTGGCACAGTTAATACTTTAATCATTGCTAAGAAAACTCCTGAAGTTGCTCTTGTTGATGAGAGCCCTGGAAAGGTAAGGGAATATCTTGGCAGGCTTGAGCCAACAGACACTCCGACTAATCTTTATGAGGCTATAAGCACTGCTGGAGGATATGCGAAGGATAACTCCAGGGTTGTTGTCATCAGTGATTTTATTGACACAGAAACAGACACCGGCCTTGACACTGCTAAGAAGACCCTGGAAGCCCAGGGAATAAAGGTTGATTTCATAAGGCTTTTTGAGCCTGTGAATAATGTAGGGATTGTTGACCTGATCATTGATAATGATAAGACAAGCGCTGTTATCAAGAACTTTAATTCCCAGATTGTTGAGGTTAATGTAAAAGTTAATTCCCTTGAAGAAACCATTAATATCTCTGCCAATTCACAGGAAGTTTTCACTTTCTCTACTCCACCAGGAACTAGCAAGATTGAAATTGAGGCTGAAGGAATAAAAGATGGGCTTGAATCAGATAATGTTGCCTATACAAGCGCTCCCAAGGATATTGCCAAGAGAGTGCTGTTGATAACTAATAATGCTAATCCTCAAAAAACCTATTTGTTCAATGCTTTTGATGTCATGAAGAAAATGGATATCACTGTCGCTATTCCTCCTAAGATTCCAGACCTGCCTGGCTATGACATTTATGTGTTCAAGGACATTAATCCTAACCTGGTGCTTCCTGGAACCTATGCTGGCGTGAAAAAAGAAGTAGAGCAAAATGGGAGAGCTGCTATAATTGTTGCTCAGTCAGACCTGCTGGCTGTTGATTACATGGGCCTGATTCCTCTGGTGTTTAATGACACTATAAAATCCCAGGGAAGCAATATTATTGCAGGCAGTAGCGAAAGCCTTACTTCAAATATTGATTTTGGGATAACTAAGAAATATTTCATGGCCAGGTCAGTTGAAGGGGCAAAGACAATTATAATAGCTGCTGCTGATGACAATACCCCACTGATAACTTTCAATACTCTTGGCCTGGGCAAGAGTTTCTTCTACGGAATCCTTGATGAGGACAAGGAAGCTGACACTGGGTTTGCAAAGAGCCCTGCTTATTTTGTTTTCTGGAAAAGAGTTGTTGATCTTGCCACTAATACCCCTTCATTAAAGAATCTTAACTACCAGACAGGCAATGTGCTTAGTTTTGGCGAGGAGCAAACCATCCAGACTCCTGATGGAAGAATAACTACCAAGAGCCTGAGTCTTGAGAATGCAGGGCTTTACACTTTTAATGACCGAGTGATTGCTATTAACCTGATTGATGAGAAAGAATCTGATGTTAACAACAAAGGAAGCATTGATGAGCAAGGCTTTGCCCAGTCAGGGTTAAAGTTCCAGGAAAAAATACCCTATGAGTTGATTGATTATTTTATCGTGATAGCAATCCTGATATTGATAGCTGAATTCCTTTACATCAAGCTAAGAGGTGATTTGTAAGTGATTAGCAATATTCTAAGGCCTCAAGCTTTTTTCCTGCTCATACCCATCATGGTGCTATTCCTCATCCTGTTATTCAAGGATTTTATTACTGATGTCTGGGGCGATAAGAAAGAGAAGAGGAAGTTCAGGATTATCATGCTGGTGACAAGGACTCTTATTTTCGTATTGCTGGTTGTTGCTCTTGCAAAGCCATTCGGGGAAGTGACAACCACTATTCCTGGAAACCCCAAGCTTACCATCCTGATTGACAACACCAGCTCAATGAATGTTATGGACACTGGTTTTATTCCCATGCTTAAACAAGAGCTTGAGAAAGAGATTCCTGTGAGCATCAAGATCATGAGCTCTGGAACAAAATCAGCAATCGGAGATGACATGCTTAACTTTGTTGAAAAAGACTCTAATATATTGGTGATTAGTGATGGCAATATTAATGAAGGCACAGAGCTTGGGGACGTGGCTCTGCTTGCTGCCAATCTTAACACCACAATAAGTGCAATACAGCTTAGTAATGCTGAGAATGAAGTTGGCGTTTATATTGACGGGCCTGAAACTGCTACAGCAGGAGTGAATAACAGCTTTAGTGCAAGGATTATTAACCTGGGAAGCCAGAAAGTAAATCTTAAGGTTAGCATTGACAATGAGATTATTATTAACGAACAAGCCAGCAAAGACACCTATGTTTTCCAGAGGGAATTCAGCGAGGGAGACCACAGAATAGTTGCAGAGGTTAGTGCTGCTAAGGATTATTTCTCTCAGAATAACGTATTCTACAAGACCATGATTGTTGTGAAAAAGCCCAAAATACTTTATATCAGCAATGCAGCTGACAGTGTTGAGCAAATATTTAACCAGCTGTATGATGTTACCAAGCAGGCTTATATCCCTGATAATGTTAATGATTATTATGCTGTAATTATCAATGACATGCCTGCAGGAATCCAAGGAGTTGACAGGCTTGCTGATTACCTGGTTGACAAGCAAGGAGGATATTATGGCAATGGCTTGTTTGTCATTGGAGGGTTTGACAGCTTTGACAGGGGAGATTACAAAGGCTCGTTGCTTGAAACATACTTGCCTGTTACTGTTGGCAAGGCTGCAAGAAAAAGAGGCTCAAGCAATATTGTGGTAACCATTGATTTCTCAGGAACAACAGGCACAAGGTATAATCTGTATTATGATGAGCAAGGCAATCTTCATAAGGAAGAAGTAAACTCCAATATCCAGGATGTTAACAAGGCTCTTGCTGCAAGTGTTATTAAAAGCCTTGGGCCTGATAATACTGTTGGCGTTACTATTTTCAGCACTAAGAGCGCTGTTGTCCAGGAGCTTCAGCTGTTGTTCAAGAGCAAGGAAGAGCTTGTTGATAAAATTTCAAGAATACAGCAGCCCCCAGGCCAATCATATTTCAACATAGGCTTGAGCGGTGCCTATGCTCTTCTTAAGGACAATATTGGAAGCAATAACATAATCATCATTACAGATGGCCAGACAGGAAACCCTAGCATTAGGCAGGAAACCCTTAATGTTGCTAAAACCATTAATGCCAGGGGAGTAAAGATTTACGTTGTTGGCACTGGAAGGAATGTTGATGAGGCTTTCTTAAAATCAATTGCATCAAATGGCGGAGGAATTTATTTCCCTGCAAGCCAGCAGAATAACCTCAGGATATTGTTTGGCGAGCCAGAGGACAGCAAGTTCGGGGAATTATTTGACTTGTTCATTCTTAATCCTTACCATTTCATAACCCAGGGCTTGAGCCTTGATGTTAATCTTTATGGGTTTAACCAGGTGATTCCTAAGAGCAGTTCCCAGCTTCTTGTAACAACCCAGCATGGTGAGCCTGCAGTTACTGTCTGGAATTATGGGCTTGGAAGAGTTGCTACGCTTAATGTTTTTAGCGGCAATAATAATCTTGGGGACTTGCTTAACCAGAAGAATTCTATTATTCTTACAAGGATGACTAACTGGGCTATTGGTGATCCTCAGAGAAAAGAGCCTTACTATGTCATCATACCTGATTCAAGAATTAACACTCCCTCAGAAATCATTGTCAAGAGTGATAAATATCCTACAGCAGAAAGCATCAGCTTTACCAGGACTGGAGAGAACCAGTACATGGCAGACTTTATTCCTTCACAATTAGGGTTTGGCCAGATTCTTGGCAAGAGCTTTTCTGTTAACTATGAGAAAGAATACCAGAGCCTTGGAATGAATCCTGGGATTGAAGAAGTTGTGGCTGTGAGCGGCGGAAAGTTTTTTAAACCAACAGATGCAAACGGGATTGTAAGCTTTGTAAGGAGTGTTTCCAAGAGAACCAGGTCTGAGAAGACAACTATTATCTGGCCTTTCATACTTGCAGCAGCAATTGTCTTTTTAATTGAGATAGGGATTAGGAAGGTAAGGGAGAAAAGGCTTAATGCATAAACCTTTACGAAAGGTTTACGAAAGTGTACTACACTCGCACAAAAATGTGCTCGGTAGGACTTGTAGCTGAGGGAGTAAAAAACTCAAGAGGTTGATTAATATGACAGAATTCATGGGAAAAAGAGTGAATCTGTTCCTAGTGTTAATGCTGATGCTGGTGTTAATAGGCTTTGGCGGAGTGAGTGTGTATTACCAGTACACTTTCAAGAACCTTAACCAGAAGTATGACAATGTGAGCACTAATCTTGGGGTTTGCGTGCAGAACCTTAGCCAGACAACCAATTCTTTCAATACTGCTGTTAAAAACCTTAACAGCACAGAGACTGATATCAGGAAATATGATACCTTGTACGAGCAAAAAGCAGCAGAGCTTGAGAAAAAGAAGACAGACCTGGCTACTACCCAGACAGAGCTCACGAGGGTGACTGTGCAAAAAGAGGTTTATAAGGCCCAGATAGATCAGGCCTATTCCCAGATAATCGGCCTTAATAGGACCATCACTAATCTTTATGGCCAGATTAATGGCTTGAATGTGCAGGTTAGCAGGCTGAGTTCAAAGGTTGACTGCTTAGAAGATAACCCTGACAGCCTTGAACTAACAAAATGCTAAAATAAGGAGTGGCTTATGAAACCAATTAATGCTTTGTTCAATGAAGTGAAGCTTGAGATGCTTAAGGTTGCTCTTATCTACAGCTTCCTGGACTCAATAATGGTCTTCTTTATGGTTTATTTTGTTGTTTCTTTTTTTAACATAAAATTCCTTTTCACAATACTCATTCCGGGAGTTATTACTTTTATCTTCTTTATTGTTAATTTCATAACAAGGATTAACAAGCTCAGGCTTAAGACAATGGAAGAGGCTAATCCCCAGATAAAAGAGATGCTCAGGACTGCCCATGACAACATGAATGAGGAGAACCTGATGATGATGGCTTTGTTTGAGGAGCTTAAGGGCAAGATGAGGACTGTTTCTTCTGGCAATCTTCTTGAGTCAAAGAGGATTATTACCAGGATTATTAGCGCAGTAATAATAGTATTTTTGATAATCTTTGTTTCTGCTATTAATGTCAACCTGAAAAAAATTGATATTCCTTTTGAAAAGCTTAGGTTCTTGTCCGGAAACAATAATGCTGAACTTGGAGAAGGAGAGCTTACAGGCCTGGTTTTTAATGAGACAGATGTTATTTATGGCGATGCAAGCATTGCAAAGCTGGGCAATGAGAAGCTTGACCTTAACATGAACCCCACCATGAGTGAGATTGATTTTAACAAGATAGGAGATGCTGAAAAGCAGGATTTGAGAGAAGGAGAAGTTCCTTCTGAAGTAGGTGTTAATCCTGATGCCTTTAACAACCAGCAGGTATTGGATGAGGCTGAGCAGGCTGCTAATTACAGCCAGAGGATTAAGAATATTTGATGCTAATAACAAGGGAATAATTAACAACAAAAATCAAAGATTTTTGGGGTGAGAAATTTTGGAAATTTCCCACAAAAAAATTTGAGAGGAGGAGATTATCATGTCAGGAAAAGAAATTGAAAGCGTAAGAAATATTGAGAAGCTAAAGGACACTTTTAGCAATGTTGCAAAGGAGATTGAGAGAGTCATTGTCGGCCAGGAAGATGTTATTGAGCAAATCCTTATTGCTATTCTTTGCGATAGTAATGCTTTGCTTGAAAGTTATCCTGGTCTTGGAAAGACTACCATGATAAAGACTGTTGCCCGTGTTTTGGACTTGAAGTTTTCCAGGATTCAGAACACTCCAGACCTTATGCCCAGCGATATTATCGGAACCTATGTTATTGAGGAGGATAAGGGCAAGAAGATGTTCAGGTTCCAGAAAGGGCCAGTATTTGCTAATATCATTCTTGCTGATGAGATTAACAGGGCAACTCCAAAGACTCAAAGTGCATTGCTTGAGGCTATGCAGGAAAAACAGGTTACTGTTGGCAACCAGACTTTTGAGCTTGACAGGCCTTTCTTTGTATTAGCAACCCAGAACCCTATTGACATGGAAGGAACCTATCCTTTGCCAGAAGCACAGGTTGACAGGTTCTTGCTCAAGATTCTTGTTGGCTATCCAAAGTTTGATGATGAGATGGAGATTGTTAACAGGTTTACTAAGTCAGAGAAACTGGCTGAAGTGAGGACGTTATTGAGCAAGGAATCACTTGTATTGTTGCAGAATCTTACCAGGCAGGTGCCTATTGCAGATGATATTAAGAAGAGAGCTCTTGAGATTGTTGCAAAGACCAGGACTGCAAAGGACTTGATTGAGTATGGAGCTTCGCCTAGAGCTAGCATTGGAATAATACTTGCTGCAAAAGCAAAAGCCTTGATTAATGGAAGGAAATATGTTAGTGCAAAAGATATTGAGGAAATGGCCTATCCTGTTCTTAGGCACAGGCTTATTCTTAATTTCAAGGCAGAGAGAGACGGGAAAACACCTGATGATGTAATAAGGGAGTTATTGAAATAAGAAAAAATGAGCTTTGAATTAAACTGAGAAAAAAAATATGGCAATTGACATTTCATTCCTTAAAGAGCTGGACAGGTTTAACCTTGTGCTAAAGAGGAGAGTGCTTTCTAAGTATCAGGGAGAAAGGCAGAGCCATGCCCAGGGGCAAGGACAGATTTTTTCAGACTATAAGGACTATGTTCCTGGAGATGATTTCAGGGCTATTGACTGGAAGGTCTATGGCAGGACAGACAAGTTCTTTGTCAAGAGGTTTGAAGAAGAAAGGAACATGACAGTGCACATTATTGTCGATGCTTCAGCTAGCATGGACTATGGCAGGAAGATGACTAAGTTTGATTATGCAAGCATGATAGGGATGGGATTTGCTTATATGGCTCTTAAGAATAATGAGAAGTTTAATTTTTCAACATTTGCAGAAAGCCTTAATTATTTACGGGCGAGGAAAGGATGGAACCAGATGCTGAACATACTTGCAACTCTTGAGAAGCACAAGGTTGTTGGAAAGTCAGAGTTCAGCAAATCATTTGATGAATACAAGAAATACGTTAGGTCAAAAAGCTTTATAGTGATAATATCGGACTTTTTATATAATATTGATGAGATAAAAGAAGTGCTTGGAAGGTTCACAAGGCACGAGGTTGTGGTTATACAGGTGCTAGATCCCGATGAGAGAAGAATGGCATTGTACGGCGATGTAATACTTGAGGATAGCGAGCTTCATACTAAGTTAAGGACTTTTATCAGCAATAGGTTGATAAGCAATTACAGGAACAAGATAGAAGGACACATTGGGGCAATAAAATCAGTATGCGAGCACCTGGACCATGATTTTATAAGCGTAACAACTGACAATTCAATCTTCGACACATTCTATGCAGTGCTTAGGACGTAAAAATTACGGAATTCTATCTATACATTATATTAAGCAGTTCTTTGAAATGAGTATTAGCACAAGCTTTAAATACTAAGTAAGATATATCTTACTCGGTGATATAATATGGATATTGCAATAACAAGAATAAGCTCAAAGGGGCAGATAGTAATACCTGCAGAGATGCGGGAAGGCATTGAAGAAGGGGAAAAGCTAGTCATAATAAGGGACGAGGACTCCTTTGTGCTGAAAAAAGCCGGAAAGCTGGGGAAAAACTTTGAAGAAGACCTTGAATTCTCAAAAAGGATACGATTGGCATGGAAAAAATATGATAAAGGCCAGTTCAAGGAGATGAAAGCAGAAGAGTTTGTGAAAGAGATAAAAAAATGGTAGTGGTTAGCTATTCAGATGATTTTGAGCAAGCAGTGAAGAAGCTTGATAATACGCTAAAGGAAAAGCTGAAGAAGCAGATAATCAAGATAGTGAATAATCCTTTGATAGGAAAGCCGATGCGATACGAGAGAAAAGGGACACGGGAAGTGTATGTGAAGCCGTTCAGGTTAAGCTACGCTTATATTGATGAAAAGATAATATTTCTGGATTTTTATCATAAGAAAGAGCAATGAGGATTAAGGGGAGTTTGAAGTTGAAAATTGCTAATCAAA
Organism: uncultured Methanosarcinales archaeon; assembly: GCA_964354085.1. Taxonomy (GTDB): domain Archaea; phylum Nanobdellota; class Nanobdellia; order Woesearchaeales; family SM23-78; genus SM23-78. The sequence continues at coordinate 1,423 of CAYGYA010000056.1, read as the reverse complement.
CTCTTTGCGATTCTCTCTTAACACTGGACATTTTCGGAAGATTTTCGTTCTCAACTGGACATCTTGACGTAGGATTTATAAGCAAAAAATTATTTTATCATGGCGAGGTGAAATCATGAGTTATATTCGTATGAACAATCTGTTGAGGTATTTTGAAGGCTTTAGCGAGGCTTATGTTTTTCCCAGTTGTGGAGAGAGCGGAAAAGAGGATTATATAGAAGATTATGATGATAAATATGAAGACAATGCTACTTTCGCAGACCTTTTAGTAAGATTTGTTTATCTGGAAACAAAAGACAAAGATTATGCCTGGAAAATAGCAGGAATACTGGAAAACAAGCTTCCGGGAATAAAAAGAAGACCTAAACCTCTTACTGATAAGCAGTTTACGGACTTGATGTTTAAAAGAAAAAAGAATTACAAATTGAAAAAGAAGTAAGAAGATATTATCGTTTCTGTCTTCTTTTCAGAATTACTTTCTCGTTGCTTTCATCAAATATTATTAGAAACTTGTCAAAGAAGCCTGCCCTGCCTATAATAATCCCAAAATCATCATTTGTTAAGAGTACCTTGATAGGTATCAGGAAGTTGTATTTTTCTCTGTCCTTTCCCAAAGTGAGCCATATCTTGGTTTCAACAGATTCTACTTCTCCACCAATTCCCTTTACAAAATCCTTTTTACCTGACAAATCAAGCCCTAGTAATTCAGCAAGGTCTCTGGGAATGGCAGAGAGGTCTGCTCCTGAGTCCAGCAGAGCAACAACTGCTATTGTTTCATTTGTTCCTTTGAGAGTAACTGGAATGCTCGGGGTTTTAATTATTCCGCCCGGCCTTTTTACACCCTTATACCTGTAGGTAAGCGCCATTTTTAGAGAATCATAGTTTCCTGCGTTGGCACTTTGGTCAGGAGAGGCTTGGATTTGGGGCATTTCTGCTTAGCTTCTTTGAAGACTTCTTTCACATTCTCCCCGGAAGAAACGATTTCTCCATCACAAATAGCAATCCATTTGCCTATGTAAGGAGAGATGTCTGCTTGCATGAAAAAAGTATAGTTCTGATCCATCCTAGCACCTCTGAACCATGGTAATGAAACGCAGTTTTTAAATATTCTTAATCTGGAACAATATTTGAACTCATTTAAATAATGCTATCATGAAAAAGCGAAAGAAAATAACATAAAGCGAAAATAATTCATTAATGTCTGTAAGCCACGAAGAAATAAACATCTTCCTTTTTCTTCACCTCGGCCCAAAAATAATCCTGTACAATGTGCTGTTGGATATGCGCTGGCGCTCTATGAAGAAGTCAGCAGGGCAGTCGCCAAAGGCGAACATGCCTGGGAAGTAGGATGATTTGCTTATCATATCGTTTATTGCTTTCCTGAAGACCACTGGATTCACTTCATGCATGTTCTTTTCCTTGG